>JBHEKU010000013.1:0-3117 GCA_041859205.1 Ignavibacteria bacterium
GCTATTAATTTCAAAATTCATAATATCTACTGTTGATGGAACAGATCTGTTTATTTTATTAAGTGGAAAGCGTTGCTGATATTCTTTTTTCAACGAGGATGAAATCACAAAGATCTCGTGAGAATTTTTTACTACAAAATAATCAAACAGAATTTTATTAAAAATAATTAAGTAATCAAGAAGGTATTTCTTTGATTTGTATTTACGACCAATAGTATCAACCATATCCACTAATAATGGAATGCCTTTCAACCTACAGTATAATGGTACTGTAAAAAATTCCCAGAAACCTCCATTAGCTAGTAAGATAAAATCAGGGTTTAGTTTTAGAAGTTTTTTAAGAATAATTAAGGGAGAAAGAAAGTATAAAAAATAGTTATGCGAGAAATATTTTAGAAGGAAGTTTGTGGTAAAAGATTGATTTCTGATTGTTTTTTTTAATGGGTAAACAGAATATATTACTGTATCAATATTATGAAACTGAAACGAATCTTTCCAATGATTAACTCTTTTACTCCATGATGAATTTGGAACTAGACCATTCCTTATTATTAATCCTCTCATTGATGATTTTTTCCAAATAATTTCAATTCTGTTTTTAACTATTATCTAGGTCAACAAGCTTTTCGCTTGATTTAACAAATCTAAACTATCACGACTTCGGAAAGTAACGCATCCATTAGGCCTTGAAGCACAATCACTTGCCAAGCACTTACAGCCAACATCAAGGGCTTCGCGAATACTTAAAGAATCACCATCGGAAAAGGTTGGACGTATAAATAAGTCTGAGAAAGTGTAAATCGGCCAGCTTTCACCTTTTACATTAGTCAGCAGGATATTACTTGTCAGATTTAAATTCTCGATTTTTTGTTTCAATAATTCTAAATATGCTTTATTCTCAAGACTTCCAATAGCAACAATTAAACCTAACATTGGATATATAGGTTTCAGATCATTAACCAAAGTAATTAATAAATCTATTCCATAAAGATCTACTCCTTTATAAATTAAAAGGGACGAGGCATTTGCGTGAACTATCGGCTTGTGTGTGTCTTTGAATGAAGATATTATTTTGTTGTTCTCAAAAAATAATCTAATTCCGTTGTTCTCACAAATTGGTGGTAAATATGCATTCTTAACGATAGTTTTAAGAGGTATACCTTGTCCATTAACCTTGTAATAATCAACAACTTTGTTTTCGACAGCCCAAAACTCATCCACTTTTGACAGAAATCTATTGAATATTATCCTTTGAATGAAATTCCAGCTTTCAAGTTTGCGAAAATTATGGTCATAATAGATAATAAATGAGGGATAAACTCTTAATGTTAGTAGAATGATTATTTTAATACTACCAGAATTTACAATAAATTTATCTATTTTATAATTAAATAGAATATAAAGTATGTTTTTGATTTTATCATGAAATGATAGGTTGTTAAAATGTATATGAACAAATTTTTGACCTTCTTGGCTAAGTTTATCCTTAAGCCGCATGATAAAAACGCTAACGCCACCAATAGGCGGATAACTTGGACCTATGATACAGAAGCGGCTATTTTTCATAAATCTCTGACAATTCTTTTAATGAATACTTGGAGTTTAGTCCAAATTCTTTTTTCATGTAATTAATATGAAGAATTAGATCATCAAATGTCTTAAACCGAGGTTTTAGAAACCTTGCGGGATTACCAACGTAAATTGAGTATGGCATTGTTTTGCTGTTTACTAAACTTCCCGAACCCATAATTGAGCCTTCAGATATTATAGCATTCTTTAGTATTATTGTACCATGGCCAATCCAAGCATCCTCTTCAATTACTATACTTTTATTTTTTCCGGGGGTATGACAGAACCTCATTGAGGTATTAGGATCAGAATATAGATGGTCGCCTCCAATTATTGAACAGTTTGCACCAAACATTACCCTATCTTTAATTTTTAGAATCTCAACTGTACTGCAATAAAAGTTCTCATTGATAAAGACATTATCACCTATTGAAGTATTTTCAGGGTGAGTGAAAATAAAGTTATCACCTATGGAAAAATTCTTGCCTACACTCTGTAGCAATTTCTTTAAGATTAATTTTCGAAAAGGGTTAAAAATGCGAGGACTATACTTAAGAAAAAGTTTTAATAGAATCATAATTAGCTTTTGTTATGATTGGGATGATGGGTTTTACATTCGTTTTACAATTTAGTTTTGCTTTTGCACTGATTAATGCATTATTGCCTATATTTCTTGAAATCTCATCATTTTCCATGAGCATAGATAACGCGTCAGCTATTTTTTGCGCAGAATTGTTAGAAATTAAATATGCATTTGACAAATGTTCAAGTAATTGTTCAATCTCACCAAAAACAGTGCTTACAATTGGTTTACCTGTTGCCATGTATTCGCCTAACTTTGTTGGAAATCCATAACTAGCTTGAGTGCTTGCTGGCCTGGGTAGAACCAATATCTTAGCCCCCAATAAATACTGAACAACTAATGACTTATCAACATTTCCGGTGATAATTACTTTATTTTCAAGACCCCTATTAATGATCAATTCATTAAGAGACTCATCAGAAAGGCCTTCCTCAAATCCATTTACTAAACTACCAACCAGCATAAGTCGTAAACTTTTGTACTTCTCTTTAATGAGAGAAAATGCTTCAATCAACTGAAGAACACCATCTTTCTTAATATTTATTGATCCTGCATAACAAACATACTGCTCCTTTAAATTTAACTCATTTGCAACAGAGAATCGATCAATATCAACCATCATTGGAATGACACTTATACTTTCAACAGATATCTTTTGACTTTTAGTAAAATAACTTTTTAAGTTATCAGTAATCACAGTAATATGATCATAATATTTATAGATTATTTTTAAATAAATTGTTTTTCTAACTTTATTTAGAATCGATGTTTTCCAAAAATATATCTCGGGTATTTCTGTTTCATCTTTTATTAACTGAATTCGATACAATCTACTAATAATGAAGTATAGGGTTTCTGAGATAATACTATTAGTAACAATAATATATGCATTTATCGATTT
The DNA here is from genome assembly GCA_041859205.1 of Ignavibacteria bacterium. GTDB lineage: Bacteria > Bacteroidota > Ignavibacteria > Tepidaquicellales > Tepidaquicellaceae > JAFDZO01. The sequence goes on from JBHEKU010000013.1 coordinate 3,054, forward strand.
TCTGCTTTTAAATAAATATCTTAAAGTTGTAATATAAAAGGCAATTCTTATAAAAATAGATTTA
>JBHEKU010000039.1:0-10478 GCA_041859205.1 Ignavibacteria bacterium
GGAGGGGGTAGGGGGTGGTTTCGATATAAAATCAAACGGCGAAGCCGACCTAATGTGTTTTGTGTTTGAGACGCAAGTATTGAGACTCTACGGGATTTTCCAGCGTTGTGGTTGCATAGTCCGCCGTGGCGAACAATAACCTCAAGAATTGCAGAATGTGATTTTCATTTTTTTACTTTTGAAACAAATGCAGCTTTGTATTTATTTCTCTTCTCAAGCCTTTGTAAAAATCCTTTTTTTCCTTTAATTTTTGGCTCTTCTAAGGTTTCTAACGAAATGGATTTACGAATTACAGCAGAAGACATGCTGCCATATTTTCTAAACATATCAAGTGAAACGGCATCTCTTTTAGTAGATTTAGTTTGCGCTGGTACTACTACAGCTTTGAGCATAATTTTATTGTTCTTTATTTTGAAAAAATAATTGAAAACTGAATAATCTTTTTATATACATCATTTAAAAATTCCTCTCTTTTCTCTTGTGAAATTTCGTCTAAAGTATCAAAATTTGCAACTCCAATTTTCTTACTCATATTAAGTGATTCAGTATCATAGTCTAGTTCATATATAGGACAACTGATCAGAAAATTCAAATCTTGTGCTTTTTCGAATTGAAGAGTTGTAAGTTTTACCGCTTCTGCCAATTCCGGAGCAAAAAAATGTTTCGGAGTCTGATGAGATGTAAACACTGTACCGCAAAGACCTTCATCACCATAAAAACTTAAAGCAGAATCAGGTTGATATTGCATTCCTTTGTCCCATTTTATTTCCAGATGCTTTTCAAAAATACCCACTGTTTTTGTATCTTTTCTTCATCAATATATTTAACGCGTCTTTTGAATTTTAAGTTTCTTTCAGCAATCATAATATTAATCCTTATGGTTACCTTATAACGGCTTTTAAAAAAAGTTATTATATCATCTGCAGTTGAGGATAGTTCTTCAATATCTTTTTTTTCTATAAATTTATTCCTTTTTATCGCTTTGCCGTATAAGAACCACTGCAACACAATAAATAGTATTGTAATAATAATAAAGCCCGCGCAATAAATTTTAAATAACGGAGAATTTAAATATACCCAAAATCCTTTCCATTCATCCGTAAAGTTTTTTGGAAAAATACTAAGTAATGTTTGCAGGACTATCAAAAAAGCCGGCAAATAAATAAGCCATAGTTTTCTGAATTTCATGTATTTTTGATACATTTTACTTTTTAATTTTTCTTACTTTTTTCTTTTCTTCCGTAAAACCAAGCGGAGCAGTGTATTTTTTATACATCTCAAAAAGAAATTCAAGTCGCGATAGTTCATTTGGGAATGGCTGCGGGCGGTAACATAAATCTACTGCCTTATCTAATTTATTATGCGCATCTGTTAATTTCTTCGGCATTGTTAAAGGATTGTACAAGTCTGCAAGCGATTCGTTTTTATATTCTTCTCTTACACTTAAAACATTTTTTACTTCTTTTTCTACTCTTGCAATTTTTTCTTTTGAAGGACTATCGGGAAAAGGGAAATTATTGTAAACTATATTATTAGAATATCTATATCTACTTTCCAATCTTCCGCATATTTGTCTAACCCAAGCCATATGCATTAATGATGTTATAAGTCCAAAAAGATATTGTGACCCTTTTGGAATTATGCTACAAGTGTTATTAACAATATTAGTAGATGATAATAAACCAATTGGTATATACTTTCTATTTTCTGAAGTTGTTAGAGGTATTAAAATATAGTCGTTTTTGGGTTGTCTTATTTCACCAAACAAGTGCGGATATGCTGCTAATTTTCGTGTGGCTTCTCTAGTGCTTTCACTTCTATATTTTTTAACATTTTGAATTCTTTTTGATACTTCAGGCATTGATCTAATTTCTGAAGGATTAATTTCTTGTAGCCATAAACACCACCTTGTTTCATTATTCAAAAATTCTTTTCCACTAATTAATGGTCTTACAAATTTTTTTGCACCCGGTTCATTTTTCAGGAAAATCTTTTTCTCTTCATCTGTAAATAGAAAATTTCCATCATCGTTTGGCATACTTCCAAATATTATTTCAGGAACATTTGTTAATGGTTTATTTCGTGATTCTATTAGAAGATTAGCTTGATCAACTAAATAAGCATTAATTTGTTTTGTATTAATTCCAATTGGTTCAGATAATGGTGTTTCATAATCAAATAATTCTTTTTTATTTGTATCATAATTAGCAAAACCAATTATGACAACATATACGTGAGCATTTCCGCGTGCTTCATTGCTCCATTTAAAAGTCCGGTGTGCAAAATGAATATAAATCTTGTATTCATTTAGAACATTCCATAATATACTTGGCTGCTCACCTTGTGTTATTGAATTTGTAGATACAAAAGCCACTTTAATCTTTTTATCAAAAATATATTTTGCGGCTTTTACATACCACGCTGTAACATAATCTAATACACCTGTTCCTTTTGCATTATTGAATATTAAATCTATGTCTTCATTCTGTTCCTTACTTCTTGCTTTTTTTCCTATAAAAGGTGGATTGCCCAATATATAACTGCACTCAGTATTTGGAAGCACTTCGTTCCAATCAATCCTTAATGCATTTCCGTTTACTATATGAGGTGATTTTTTAAGCGGAATTCTTTTTACAAACTCTCCGAAAGTTTCTGAAAGAAGTACATTCATCTGATGGTCGATAAGCCACATTGCAACTTCAGCAATTCTCGAAGGAAACTCTTCATACTCTATGCCTGACATGCAGTCAACATCTATCTTGCTTAAATCTTTTACATCTGTAACAAGCTGTATATCTTCCTCACGGATAATTTTTAAAACTTCAATTTCTAAAAGTCTCAACTCTCTGTAAGCGATAATCAAAAAATTTCCGCATCCACAGGCGGGATCAAGAAATTTTAATTTTGAAATTCTTGTATGAAAATTTTTTAAAGCGCCTTTTGAATTTTTAAGAGAATTAAATTCATTATAAAGCTCATCAAGGAAAAGCCCTTTGATGACTTTCATAATATTTTTTTCTGAGGTATAATGCGCGCCTAAATTTCTTCTGGCCTCTGCATCCATTACTGACTGAAACAGTGAGCCGAAGATAGCGGGAGAAATTCTGCTCCAATCGAACTTGCAGCATCTTAAAAGAGTATTTCTCATATTAAGATTAAACGAAGGCGAGGCAAGAATTTCACCGAATAAATCTCCGTTTACATAGGGAAAAGTATTTAAATCTTCATCAAGGCTTTTTTCTCTTTGGGGATAATCAGTATTTAATATCTGAAAGATGAATGATATCTGGCTTCCAAGATCGGAGCCATCGGGACGGGTGCGGTTCTCTATATAATAAGAGAAATGTCCCTTTGGATTAAAAATTCCTGTATCATCTGAAAAGAGACAGAATAAAATGCGGACAAGAAAAACTTCAAGCTTATGCCCTGTGTAGCCGTTATCTTTTAAAGCATCGTGAAGCTCGCCCATAAGCTCGGCAGCTTCGATATTTACAGGATCTTCATCTTCGTACTTTTGTTTTTTGTAGCCGAGAACAAAATCGAAGAGGTTTATATTTTTATGAAGATTTGTTAAATCGAATTTGTGAATTGTGCTTTCTTCAAGGTCATGAAGTTCAAAATTTTTGAAATCGGAAATGAGAATATATTTGGGAAGCTCTTCATCTTTTATTCCGGGAAAATAATCGAGCGCCTGCGAGTAAGCTTTAGTTAAATCTTTCCCGAGTGATTTATGTTCGACAAGAAGAGTGCCTTTCCAGAATAAATCTATATAGCCCTGCTTATCACCGAGCTTTTTTACAGGCTCTTCAAATGAGGCAATGCGTCTGCGTGTAAGTCCGAAGATATTAAAGAATTCATCCCAGAAAGTTTTTGCTTCAGCTTTTTCAGAAGATACTCCTTCCCATTCTTTAGCAAAGGTAATCGCGCGGGATTTTATCTCATTCCAGTTTAGAGCCATTGATACAAGTAAGAGGGTTAAATTTACACAAAGTTAAGGAAAATTAGAGAGTAAAGAAATGAAATGAATTCGCTCAGCGTTGTGTATGATTGGATCCCGGGTCAAGCCCGGGATGACAAAGTAAGGTGTTGATAGCGTTGTGTGTTTATCGGGCGTATGCAATACGCCCCTACAGATTGTGTGTGAAAAAGTCCCCCTCATTTATAAGGAGGGGGATTTAGGGGGAGGTAAAGGGGAAGAGCAAATTTAATTTGCTTGTAGACATTAACCCCACCCTAGCTCTCCCTTAGTAAGGAGGGGATTCATTGCGTTGTGTTCATAGCGATGTGTGTGATTGGATTCCCGCCTTCGCGGGAATGACATACTATGTATTATAGTTCTCCGTCTGCAATTAAAATATCTCCTCTTCCCCTCCACCCTTCAAAGTATTTTATCATTCATTAAACCTTGTATTTGTAATCTTTATGAATGAATTGCGCGATAAAATCTTTATTTTTTAAAGTATTTTTTCTTAATTTCTTTATGACAAATACAACTTTAAACATTATGTTTGATTGAATTTAATATCCCAATTATGAGTATTAATAAATTTTTCAACCTCTGCAGTTTACTTGCAATAGTAATTTTCATAGGGGCGCTACAGGGCTGCAGCGACTCAATCACAAACTCTACTACATCCACTACCGATAAATACAAAGCGCGTACTGAATCGGAGTTCAACGCAGATGCATCTTTAAAAACAATTCCGGGAGCAGTTGTATACGTTGACCTTGAGCATCTGAACTCTCCGGCATCAGGAGTGAACGGTGATACGGGACCTATCGGCGAAGATGTTATAGCATACGTGTATACAGAAAGCGCAACGCACAGATTTAAGCTTGATGCCGGCGCGAAGTTTACTGCAAGACTTGTGAATGCAGAAGGCGCAGTTATGTTTACGCTTAATAATCCCGGTGATACTGCAAGAGTAACGCTGCCTGCGGGAAGTTATAAACTGTATCTTACTTCGTTGCTAAGTTATGCCTTTTCTCCAATCAGCACGCAGGCAGTATTCATTCAGCCTGATGTTAATGCAATCGCTTCGGGCGGAGTAGGGGCACAGGGCGGATATAACAAAGATGACCTGAACACATTGCTTACAACAAATAAATGCATAGGGTGTAATCTGAATGAAGTGCAGCTTCATGATAAAAATCTTACGGGTGCAGATTTATCTTATGCAGGTTTGAGCCATTCGTTTATGGAGAATGTAAATCTTTCCAATGCAATATTCACACATACTGACTGGGACCGCTCAGGCGCAAATAACTGCATCTTCACAGGCGCAAAGTTTACGTTCACGATTTTGAATTATACTTCATTTGGCGGGGGAGATTTTACGGGAGCGGTTTTTCAGCGATTGAACTGGGACCGCACAATTTTTGCCGCATCCACTATGCGCAATGTAACATTTGATAGCGGCGCAGGTGATGGTAATATGGACGGTTGTGATTTAAGCTATTCGACTTTTTCAAATCTTGACTTAAGAGATTTAACAGGCGAACATATTAATTTAACCGGCGCGACTTTTTCCAATGTTCACACATATCAGGTTTTCTTTGGAAACTCGAATCTGGACAGCACAAAATTTATAAATAATACATACTTCCAGAGCAGTACTTTACGCGGCAGTACATTCAGAAATGCCGTGTTCACAAATTTCCGCGGAGACGGAAGTGTATTTGATGATTGTAATATGACGGGCTCGAAGATATCAGATGCCGGCTTTAACGGAGGCACTTTGCGCGCAGCGGTACTTATAAATACAATCTGGAATAACGTTGATATAAATGCTGTTAACATGTGCCATCAGGATAGAACGGGCGCATCGTTTAGCAATATGCGTTATAATGTTGATACTGACTGCTGGCCGTAGTTCAATTAACCCCGCTGAAGCGGGACCGGCAAGCCGGCAATTAGTAATTAACAGTTAACAAATAGTAATTAACAGTTAACAGTTATTGAATAAAGAAGAAATAGTATTTAATTTATAAAAAAATTTTAATAATATCCCAAAATCAAAAAATATAAAATGAAAGCAAAATTATTTTCTTTAGTTGTATTGTTTGTAATGCTTGCCTGTGTAAAAGGGTTCGCGCAGGATGGCGATGATAAAGTTGTAGGCAGAGCCACTGAGAAAGCGGAATCTATGAAGGCGCAATTCAGCCTTACAGATGCGCAGTATAAATCACTGTACGATTTATTTGTCAGCACTATCCAGAAAGAGAATGCTCTATGGGTATCGGGTAAATCGCGATTGGAAATGGAAGAGGCAAAAGATGTTATACACTCTGATTTTGTTGCAGGTGTGAAGACATTTTTTACTGCTGAGCAGTATGCTAAGTTCGATTCGCCTCAAACTGAAGATGGAATGAAGGAAGGCGCGAAATGGCGCGCTATAAAAATGCAGAAGAAGCTCGGACTTAGTGAAGAGCAAAGAGCATCTCTTTATGATCTGATTGTCAGCACAACACAGCAGCAAAATGAACTGAAGACTTCAGCCAAAGATAAGACTGCTTTGTATGAAGGAAGAATAAAGCTTGATGACGAGTATTATGCAAAGGTAAAAACTATTTTAACAGAGGAGCAGTTTGCTAAATTCAACTCGAATGATTTTTAAAATAAATTAAATAAATTAAATAAATAGTCTAATTTAAAACATCAATATTACCCCAGGTATGATTTTTAAAAAAACACTTTTCAAAAATTATTTTTTACTAACGCTTTTAGTAGTTATTACGGTTCTTATTACGGTTCTATCGGGCTGCAGCGATTCGATTGTAAGCTCAGGCTCAGTCGATACAGGAAAATACAAGGCGTTGACAGAAAGTCAGTTCAATTCAAATGCAGTAGCTTATGCAACTCCGGGCGCAGTTGTATATGTTGACCTTGAGAATCCTGACGCTCCGCCGGATAGCGTGAACGGAGATACGGGCGCTATCGGTGAAGACGTGATTCCTTACACTTACACAGCAACGGCAACACACAGAATAAAGCTTGATGCAAGCGCGATGTTCAAAGCAAGGCTTGTAAGCGAAGCCGGCGCAGTTATTTATCAGTTGAATGCTCCCGGCGATACTGCGCGTGTAAACATCCCGGCAGGGAAATATAAATTATACTTAACATCAACTGTTAGCGTTAGCGCAGACGGAGCATATGGGTACTCGCAGCCTGTATTTATACAGCCGGACTCTAATGCAATAGCATCGGGTACAGGCGCGCCGCCGCAGGGAGGATATGATCCTGCCCAGTTGAATCAATTGCTCACTACAAGAAAATGCCAGGCATGTAATTTAAGAGGAGTGGTAATTTCATTTAAAGACCTGCAGGGCGCAGATTTAACGCGGGCGTATTTATCGAACTCAACTATTGACCATGTTAATTTTGATAATGCGCGGTTTGATAATGTTGAGTGGATAGATGCCAATATAAGCAGCACTTCTTTAAAAAGCGCAAGTTTTAATAAAACTATTTTGAACGGAAGCACATTTTTATTTGCTGACTTAAGCAATGCAATATTAACAAATGCAAGCAGCACTAATTTAAATTTTTTATCTTGCGCACTCAGATATACTTCATTTAGTTACACCGGAGGTTATGACGGCAAGTGGGACAACTCTGATTTCAGCAATGCAACATTTTACAGCTCGGAGATTAATAACGTGACATGTAAGAATACAAAAATGATCGGGACTGTATTTTCTAATGTGCGGCTCTTTAAAGTAGATTTCAGGGGTTCGGTTATGGATAGTCTTAAACTTAATAATTCAACAGCAATTTTAAGATGTGATTTCACCCGGAACCGTATGCGATATGCGGTGTTTACAAATATATATCATCAGATAAGTTTATTCGAAAATTGCGATTTCACCGGTTCAAAAATTACTAATTCCGAACTGCCTCTCGCCAATTTCAGAGGAGCAAATTTAAGTAATTCGCTCTGGGATAATGTAGTTTTAGATGAAGCCGATATGTGCGAAACAAACAGGACAAGCGCAGAGTTTACGAATATCCGATATGTAAATCCTCCGTCTTGCTGGCCTTGATAAAAAGGTTTTGTAGTTTCAGAAGACTTTAATTATGTGCTGACTGAGTATGTTTATGAGTATTTTGATTAGTAACCAATCCAGCCCTTCTGCATTCTAGCGGAACGGGCTGTTGTTTTTTATATGAGATTTTGATTTTCAAATTTATATTTTAGCAATTATTATTTTTTACAGCTTCGGCGCAAGAGTTAACTTTTTGTGTAATCGTATACGCCGGGAACATAAAGGCTGATGTTACGGCTTTTGCGGTGTATTCAAGCATCACAAATTGACCTGTTTTTAAATAAATTCTTCACTTCTATTTTTATCTATCGCATCTACATTGAGTAAACAATGTATAGTATTAATAAGTGGTTATTTGTAGTGATTAAACTATCATTTTTACCCTCAAATGCGTTTATCATCGATTTTTGTATTTTTTGCCAAAGTGTGTAAACTATTTTTTTTCTGCAAAACAGGAAAATTGAATTGTTAAACATAGTTTTGTTGCTTATTTTTAGACACGAATGATTGTATTGTGTAATGGGTAGTGAGTATTGGGTAGTTAGAAAGATGTGTTGAAAAACGTGAGAATAGACTTCCGGATTCAAAACTAAAAATCTCAACCGGTAACTGAAAACCGGCAACTGACAACTAAAAAAATATGGCAAAAATCCTTGTTGTTGATGATGAAATAATATCGGTTACGATTATAAAAAGCGTACTTGAGCAGGCAGGGCATTCAGTCTCTACTGCCAACGACGGCGAATCTGCATTGGATGTAATTAAAAGAGTTAAGTTTGATATCGTGCTGACGGACTTCAATATGCCGGGCATGAACGGTATTGAGCTTACAAAAGAAATTATAAAATTCGCACCTGACTCCGTTGTTATATTAATAACGGCATTTATATCTATAAGAGCAGCGGTTGAGTCCATAAAGCTCGGCGCATTCGATTACCTTACAAAGCCTGTTGATAAAGAGGAACTGCTTCTCTCCGTTAAGCGCGGAGTAGAGCGTATGGCATTGATGAAAGAGAATATATTGCTGAAACAGCAATTGGAGCGAGTTGAAAATCCTGAGTTCACATATCTAACTGAAAGTCCTGAAATAAAAAATATTCTGAAGGAAGCGATTAAAGTCGCGAAGTCAGACTCGACAATTTTAATTACCGGTTCAAACGGAACAGGTAAAGAAGTTCTTGCAAAATATATTTATAAAAATTCTAACAGAGCAGATACACAGTTTGTAGTTGTGAACTGTGCCGCTATTCCTGAGCAGTTATTGGAGAGCGAGTTATTCGGGCACGTAAAGGGTTCATTTACCGGAGCTATTAAGGACCACAAAGGATATTTTGAGATTGCAGATAACGGTACAATCTTCTTAGATGAAATTGGTGAGATTGATACAATGCTTCAAGTGAAGCTGCTAAGAGTGTTACAGGAAAGGCAGTTCAGCCGTGTGGGTGATACAAGAATTATCTCTACGAACGTTAGAATTCTTGCTGCGACTAACCAGAATCTGAAAAAGATGATTGAAGAAGGACGGTTCAGAGAGGACTTGTTCTATAGATTAAATGTGTTTGAATTTCATTTACCCGACCTGAAAGACAGAACAGAAGATATATTATTCTATTTTAATAAATTCGTATCTGAGTTTGCAAAAAATAATGATAAAGTTGTAAAGAAGATCGAGAATGAAGTGAAATCATTGCTGATAAACTATCAATGGCCCGGAAATATCCGTGAATTGAAAAACGTAGCCGAGCGCGCAACTATATTATGCGACTCGGGAACAATCACCGCAGACCTCCTTCCGCGCAGTATTATGGGCAAGATGGAAGACAAGGAAATCCTTTCTACAAACGACTATAACGAGAATAAAAATAAGCTAATTAAGGACTTTGAGATAAAGTTCATAATAAAACATTTAAAGCTCAATAAAGGCAACGTTGCTGCAACTGCAAGAAGCATAAATTTCCATCCGGTCAGCCTGCGGCAGAAAATCGCCAAGCTGGGAATTGATGTGGATGAGGTAATGGCAGGCTCATAGCCTTCGGCAATTAATAATTAATAATGAGTAATTACTAATAAAGCCTTGGAGATAATTCTTCAGGGCTTTTTTGTTTTGGCTGAAAACTGTTCCCCCCCTTTCTAAGGGGGAGTTAGAGGGGGTTTAACGAGCTACAAGAATTTTATAGCAGTCTTTAAACCACCCCTAACCCCTCCTTGTAAAGGAGGGGAACAATCTTTGTTAATGCCTCGCAGACATGCGGGGCATTTTAGTTTTGAGTAATATAGTAACTGTTCTCCCCCTTACTAAGGGGGAGTTAGAGGGGGTTTAACATGCAGTACAACTTTGATAGCAATTCTTTAAACCACCCCTAACCCCTCCTTGTAAAGGAGGGGAACAATCTTTGTTCATGCCTCGCAGAAGCGGGGCATTTTTGTTTTAA
>JBHEKU010000066.1:0-13239 GCA_041859205.1 Ignavibacteria bacterium
GCAGAGTAACATTTTTGTTACATTCTTTGCAGAGTAACATTTTTGTTACATTCTTTGCAGAGTAACATTTTTGTTACATTCTTTGCAGAGTAACATTTTTGTTACATTCTTTGCAGAGCGGGGGCGCCCGTCCGTCCCGACTCTGTCGGGACGGAGCAGATAAAAGAATTGATTCCATCAATTCTTTTATCTGTCCGCCTGTTCCGATTTCATCGGAACAGGGACGGGCGCCCCCGCACACTCCAAATTAATCATAATAAATTTACATCTCAACCATATCCTCCCTATTCCTACTAATAGGGAGATAGTCTTGACAAGACATTACATTTTAGCTTTTATGTATGTTTACTATAGAGTAACTTTTAGAATATGAAAAACATAATAGCTATTGTAGGCAGACCCAATGTAGGGAAGTCGACATTATTTAACAGGTTAACAAGCAGCAATGAAGCGATTGTTCACGATTCCAGCGGAGTTACACGCGACCGCAACTACGGCGAAGGCGAATGGACAGGAAAGAAATTTTTCCTCATCGATACGGGCGGCTTCGTTCCGCACTCTGACGATAAGTTCGAAGAGGCAATCCGCGCACAGGTAAAAATGGCAATTGAAGAAGCCGACAAAATTTTATTTGTCGTTGATTCAAAATTAGGACTGCATCCGCTCGATAAAGAGGTCGCTAACATGCTAAGGAAATATGCAAATGACAAACAAATAATTCTGTGCTCAAATAAAATTGACGATATAAAGCAGGAAAATCTTGTTGCAGATTTTTATTCTCTGGGACTCGGTGAGCCGTTCCCCATCTCGGCTATCTCAGGAAGAAATTCCGGCGACCTCCTCGATATAGTCTGCAAAGATATAGAAGAGGACGATACCGACACAGATGAAAGAATTAAGTTTGCCGTCATCGGCAGACCTAATGCCGGAAAATCTTCTATCGTAAATGCGCTCCTCAACGAAGAAAGAAATATCGTGACCGATATCCCCGGAACTACAAGAGATACAATCGACTCAGTAGTAAAATACCACAATGAAGATATTGTTTTAATCGATACGGCAGGATTAAGAAAGAAAACAAAAATTTCGGAGGACGTTGAGTTTTATTCAACGGTAAGAACTTATAAAGCAATTCAGAGATGCGATGTTGCAATCCTGGTAATAGATGTAAGCATTATCATAGAAAATCTGGAAACTTCCTCCGATTACAAACTCGCAACTTTCAAGCTTGATAAGCAGGACACCGTTATAATAGAGGAAGTTTATAAATATAAGAAAGGTTTGCTTGTTGTGATTAACAAATGGGACTTAATAGAAAAAGATTCCAACACTGCGAAGATAATTGAACAGAAAATTAAGGAGCATCTTCAAAGCTACGACTTCCTTAAATTTATTTTTATATCAGCTAAAACTAAGCAGCGTATTCATAAAATCCTTGAAGACGGAAGAAAAATTTACGAGCTGAGAAACTCCGAAATTAAAACCAGCGAGCTGAATGAAAAACTCCTCCAGGAAATACAGAAATCTCCTCCTGCTTCATTAAGAGGAAAAGAAATAAAAATAAATTATATTACGCAGGTAAAAACATCACCGCCGGTATTTGCGTTTTTTACCAATGATGATAAAGGCGTGCAGCCGAACTATAAAAAATTTCTCGAAAGAAAAATAAGAAGCTTCTGGGACTTCGACGGTGTTCCGATATCCCTTATATTTAAGAAGAAAAACTAGAATGTCTTACATCTCCCCTGGCAGGGTGCTGTTTGCACAAACCTCCTATGAATCTTAAATTTTATTTTTAAATGATAACTGAAGTATTTTCTGCCGCTACATTCGGCGTTGATGCATATATTGTCAGAGTAGAAACACATGTTGAGAACGGACTGTTTGCATTTGCAATCGTCGGGCTGCCCGATAGCGCAGTTAAAGAATCTAAAGAACGCGTTGCCGCTGCAATAAAAAATAACGCCTACCTTTTTCCCATAAAGAGATACACAATTAATCTCGCTCCGGCCGATGTCCGAAAGGAAGGCTCGGGCTTTGATTTACCTATAGCAATTGGAATCCTTTGCGAACTTGGACAGATAATGCCTGATATAGTGAATCAGTATGTTTTTCTCGGCGAGCTTTCTCTCGATGGTAAATTGCGTAAAGTGAACGGAGTACTTCCCATTGCGCTTGAAGCGAAGAAGAATGGATTCAAAGGAATAATTCTCCCCGTAGAAAACGCTGCCGAAGCTGCAATAGTTGAAGGCATTGAAGTTTATCCGTTCGAAGATATAAGAGGTGTTATAGATTTTATAAACGGACAGTCAGCACCTACCACTTATAAAATTGATGTTAAGAAAATATTTGAAGAGCATCAGAACTATCCTGTAGATTTCGCCGATGTAAAAGGTCAGCTCGAAGTTAAGCGCGCTATGGAAGTCGCCGCTGCAGGCGGACATAATATAATTTTGATTGGACTGCCAGGCTCGGGAAAAACTATGCTGGCAAAAAGATTACCGACAATCCTTCCGCCGCTTACACTGGAAGAATCTCTTGAGACAACTAAGATACATTCTATAGCAGGAATTTTACCGTCAGGCTCGGCAATAATTTCAACGCGCCCGTTCCGTTCACCGCATCATACTGCAAGCGATGTTTCGATTGTTGGCGGAGGACAGAATGCAAAGCCCGGCGAAATTTCTTTCGCTCACAACGGAGTTTTATTTTTAGATGAAATGACTGAGTTTAAGAAAAACGTTCTTGAGGTAATGCGTCAGCCATTGGAAGACAGGGAAGTTACAATTTCGCGTTCGAAGATGACAGTGAAGTATCCCTGTAATTTTATGTTAGTAGCCGCAATGAATCCTACCCCTGCCGGAACACAGAAAGAAACTGATATGTACTCGGAATATGAAATACAAAAATTCCTTTCAAAAATTTCAGGACCTATATTAGATAGAATTGATATTCACATACACGTAAATCCCGTTAAGTTCGATGAACTTTCAAGCAAGACTGATGCAGAGAAATCAGAGGATGTTAGAGCAAGAGTAATTAAAGCCAGAGAAATTCAGTTAAAGAGGTTTGAGAATATTCCGGGACTTTACTCAAATTCCAACATGACTTCAAAGGAAATAAAACTGTTTTGCAAGATAGATGAGGATTGCGAAAAACTTATGAAGCTTGCTATTATGAAGCTGGGACTTTCAGCCCGCGCCTATGACAGAATTTTAAAGGTAAGCAGAACTATTGCCGACTTAGAAGGAGCGGAAAATATTTCTACAGCGCATATATCAGAGGCAATTCAGTACAGAAGTTTAGACAGAACTAACTGGACGTAGTTACTATTTAGTTAATTCAAAAAATTAATTCGTAACAGTAAAACGGCAGGTCGCGGCCTGTAAAAAAACATTCACCTCTTTTTTTATATCCGCGCTTTTCATAAAACCGTAAAGCTTTTTTATTTGCTGAGTATGAGTCTAATCTTATAGAAGAATAATTTTCTTTCCTTGCATAGTCTTCGGCAAAATCCATAAGAAATTTTCCTATTCCTTTATTCTGAAGCTCCGGATTTACTGCCAGCCTGTGAATCACAACAACGTTTCCGTTCTTATCTTCCCAGTTTATTTCTTTGTATTCTTCATCCTGAATAGTATTTATAGCAACAGCGCCCAGACACTTTCCGTCCTCATAATAACCGAAAAGATTTTGTTTCTCGATATCTTCCTTAATGCTTTGAACTGAAGGATAATCATCGTACCATTGAAAAATATTTTCCTGCTGCATCGAAAATCTGCAGTCTTTATAAATTTCAAAAATTTCTTTCAGCTGACTTATATTACAAAGTTCAATATTACTCATTACAATAAATTGCTCGCAAGCTCGGCAAGCTCTGAACGCTCTCCTTTTACTAAATTAATATGTGCATATAGTTTCTGATTTTTAAAATGATCAATCAGATATGTTAATCCGTTTGACTCAGTATCTAAGTACGGATGGTCAATCTGGTAAATATCTCCGGTAAAAATAATTTTACAACCTTCGCCAGCGCGGGTTATAATAGTTTTTATTTCATGCGGAGTTAAGTTCTGCGCTTCATCAACTATAAAAAATATTCTTTGCAGACTTCTTCCGCGGATATAACTCAACGGCTCAATTACAAGTTTCTCATCCTTTACCATTTGATTAATCGTCTGATGAGCCTGGTCAGTTTCTTTATACTGGTCCTGAATAATTTTTAAGTTATCCCATAGCGGCTGCATGTACGGCGCAAGCTTGCTCTCAACATCTCCCGGTAAATAACCGATATCTTTATTACTCAGCGGAACTATCGGGCGCGCAATATATATCTGCCTGTAATTTTTTCTTATCTGCAATGCTGCTGCAAGCGCAAGCAAAGTTTTTCCTGTCCCGGCTTTTCCTGTAATAGACATTATCGGAATATTCTGGTTCAGCAATGCATCAACTGCAAAAGTCTGCTCGGCATTGCGCGGCTTCACTCCGTACACCGTTGCCTTATCAACTTTTAATAGCATTTCTTTCACCGGGTCAACGTATGCAAGTATTGAGCGAACTGCGTTTCTCAGAATATAAAATTTATTTGGTATAACATCTTTCTGTTTTTTTGAAAAAGCTTTCTTCAGAGGGATTTCAAACGGCGGCGAATAAAGGGACTGCAAAATATCGTCATCAAAATCTTCTATTATTTCCTTACCGCTGTATAATTCTTCCAGATCGGAAATCCTGTCAGTTGTATAATCTTCTGCAGGTATACCGAGCGCCTTTGCTTTCATGCGAAGATTCACATCTTTTGAAACGAGTATTACCTGTCTTTTATCGCCATACTTTTTCTTAACTTCTAATGCAGAGTTTAAAATTCTATGGTCAGGTGTATCTTCGCGGAACACGTTCTTAATTTCATCATTCCATCCTTGCGGAAGCGAAATGGAAACCTTTCCCATTTTTTTCCCGAGTGAAACTCCGCCATTGAATAGAGCGTCACCGGTAAGCGAATCAAGCGTCCGCGCAAATTCGCGGGCATTCAGATTTATAACCTGATTGCCTTTTTTAAAATGGTCTATCTCTTCTATTACTGTGATGGGAATTACAATATCGTGTTCCTGAAACTGCTGTATGCTTGTAGCATCATGGAGAATAACGTTTGTATCGAGAACGAATACCTTTGTGGATTTTTTTGGAGGCATCTAAATTTTTGTCAGAGGTTTATTTCCATTTTGAATTTATATCAAAATTTTTGAAAAATAAATCTCGAAAATAAAGATAATATAAAGTTTTTATTATTATTTTTATTAATTTTATTATTAACGAAGAAATTTATAAAACAAAAAAAGGCAGCAAGAAAATCTTTCCCTGCTGCCCTTTAATTAAAATAATTAAATTTTTTATTGAACTTCTTATCTCAGCTTCACGATATCAACACCATAAATTCTTTTTGAACCTGCTGACTGAGTGAAAACAATGAGCGATGCATGTCTGTCATCGATTGAAGTGGGAATACTGAAGCTCATCGGTGCTAAGTTAACAGTCTGCCCTGCAGTAATATTAATTGCATCACCGTTTGGTGATGTTAATAAATCTCTCAGTACCTGGTCAAAGTTTCTTTCGCCGTTATTTGCTGTATATGCTATGTCGTCTTCGGTAAGCGCAACGTGGTAAACCAAATCGGTAACTGCGTCACCTGAATTCTGATTTATTGCGATATTCAGATTTCCTGTTCTTGCAGTTGTATCATAAGTTTTAGTGAGGCTTACACCCATAGTTCGTGAAGCATTCAGCTGGGTATTAAGTAAGTTTGTCCAGTTAGTCTCGTTATAGTTACCCATAAATTCTCCGAGTAAAAATCCCTTCGGATTAGCATTTGCTGAATTATAATATGTTTGTCTTGTGCCGTTATCTGTTTCATTATATAAATAAAACGGGTCATTCGGATAAAGGGTTGTGTGCCATCTTATAATAATCACATTTGGGTTTACTACTCTATCCAGATATTGATTTGCAGCTACACATGGGATGCAGCTAGTATTGGTAAATAATTCAACCAGTACTTTATTTGTGCTTCCGGAAATATTGGAGTAAGCTACAGGCGCATCGTTCGACTCGCATGAGTATAAAAAAACCGAGAGCGCTAAAATTATTAAAGGTAAAATTGATTTGAGTTTCATATATTTCTCCTATGAGATAAAATTTTATGTTCTCATTCCCAAACTCTGTTTGGGAATGCTTGGTGCGCGAAACTCTGTTTCGCATTGTATAAGTGAAACAGAGTTTCACCTACTCTTTCCGTCCCAAACAGTCCGCCTTGGCGGATTGGGACGGAGCTTTATGTGATGTTAAAAAATAAATTTTAAAAACTTGTCTGTATAGTTGCTCTGAATCCTTCAAACGGATTTACATAACGGCAGATACCGTTTGTGCATTTCAATCCGCCTCTTTCGCTTCCATATGAAAACGTTACCTGATTTTTCTGGTTGAGCTTGTAAATTATTTCGCCGATGAACCAGCTGCTTTTTCCTGTCGGCTCTTCTTTATCATTGGTAAACTCGCCGCTGACAGTTAATCCCAAGTAAGGAGATTTTGTAAGATTGACCGATGCATACTGATTCATAAAACTCTTTTCACCTGTTCTTATTGAGTTATACTCCCATTGCTGCTCAAGATTTACTTTCAAAGCAAAATTATTATCAAGCTCATATCTTACTTCAACGGGAATTGTTGATGTTAAAATTTTCTCGGATGAACCCGGGTTTATCTGATTGTATACAACACTGCTCTGTCTTGAGAAAGCTAATTTTGTATAAAGCTTCTCTGTTGCATAATATTCTGATTCAATAAAATATTCCCAGAAAGGATTGAATGCATCGTTTGATAATTCAGGAATAAAATTGTTATCTCTTGCTACTCTCTGATAACTTACAACAGCAGTTGTATCTATATCTGCATACTGGTAATGCTCTGAAGCAACACCAAAGTTCAGATTGAAATAAAGTTTTTCTGATGCTACATAAATAATATCAAGCTGGCCGCCGACTTCATCGTTAAAATTTGTTACGTGCGGATTTCTTGATATCAAAGTAGATGTATGTTCTTTCTGCGCTGTCGGTGGATTCTGGAACGGTAATAATTTTGTAGGTCTGTCTGTGCTTCTGTTATCGGGTCCGGTTAAGTCGAATCTGTAGTTTTTATAATCAAGCGTAATACCGAGTCCTGCCTTCGAATATGAAAGCGAGGAATATAATCCGTCACCCTGTGAAGAAAAGCCTAAATAGTTCGGTGAATTATTCGGTTCTGACATTACACTTTTATGAGCGTATGATGAATAAAAATTAAAATCTTTATAGCTGAAACCGAGATAAACTTCAGGTAGTTCCGCCTTTATATTTGTTGTGTCTATTGAATTAGGGATTTTTCCTTTTGCAAAAACATAATTAGTACCGAGTGTTACATTTTTCCATGGAGAAATTTCAATGTTTGCATCTCTTACTTTATATGTTTCAACTCTTGTCGGATTTAAATAATCGCTGTACTCCATATTGCCGCCAAGAAATGCTGTCTTTAGTTTGAATGACTTTGTATTGCCGAATGAATTTTTATAAACCAATCTTATTCCGTCAAGCCCGGTATCATAGCCAAGTGATCTGTCTTCAAAAATATTCATAGTCATACCGCGTGAAACTATATCCCAGTAATCACCGGCGCGGACGGATATTCCGATATCGTGCGAATACTCTGCAAATCTTTTTCTTATGCCTTTAAAGTCACGGCCGTATTCAATCGGGTCGCTGATTTCGTATCGCAATCCGATAATAACGTTATTAACGTTTACTCTTAAATCTGTAAGATTTTCAAAATACTCTTTTGATGTTTTGTTCAGCCCCGTGTACTCATAACCGTTACCGTATCTAAGCAGATTGTTAAGTGAAGCGTCAACTTTTAATTTCGGAATTTCAATCTGTGAGTACGATACACTACAGCTAAGAATAAAAAAAAGTAAAAAGATTTTTTTCATTATAGGAAATGATTTTTATGTTACAAAAATTGTATGCGCCTGTGTGTGGATTTTTCCCGCTTTCCAAGGTAGGAAAGTACTAATAACTACTTATTACTTGTTACAATTAAAAACAAAAAAGGCGGAGCAAAGTCCGCCTTCTTATTGAACAAAATTTAGTTACCGAGCAGGGCTTTTACTTCTGCTTCGATTTTCTTTTCATCGCCTGTTAAATATCCTTTGTGAACAGCAACGATGTTTTTATTTTTATCGATTAAAATTGAGTAAGGAATATCATCTCTGCCGCTGTAGCCTTCGTATATTTTTTTATCCGTATCGAATGCAACCGGAAAAGTATAGCTGTGTGATTCGATGTAAGGTTTTACTTTAGATAATGATTTCTGATTATCCTGATTCAATGCAAGATAAGTAAAGCCCTGTGCTTTGTACTTATCATATATCTTTTGCATCTCTTTCATCTCCTCTTTGCAGGGAGAGCACCATGTTGCCCAAAAACCGATGAGCACGGGACCTTTTTCAAGAAGCTTCGTAAGTGAAACTTCGTTGCCGTCAAGGTCAGTGGCTGTAAATTCATAATAAGTCTGCGCTTTTACATTTGCGCAGAAGATTATTATTAAAAAAATTCCCGCTATTAATTTTTTCAATTTTTTTTAATAATATATTTAATAACTCTTTTAACTCGTGTGAATGTATTAATGTTTCAATTAACTTTTCATCAACAACAATACAAGTCCTGTTATAATTAAATTTATAATTCCTAAAGGAATAAAAACTTTCCATCCTAAGTTCATAAGCTGGTCATATCTGAATCTCGGAATCGTCCATCTTATCCAGACGAAGAAGAATACCCAGAAGAATGTTTTAGCGCAGAACATCAGTACCTGCAGAATGCTTACCAGAGTTTCGGAAAGCCCCATTGAATGAATAAAAGGAATCTGCCATCCGCCGCAAAATAGTGTGGTAATCATTGCCGACATTACTATAACGTTTGCGTATTCAGCAAGGAAGAATAACGCAAACTTCATGCTTGAGTACTCTGTGTGATATCCTGCAACAAGCTCCTGCTCAGCTTCTGCGAAGTCGAACGGATGCCTGTTTGTTTCTGCCAATGCAGATGTTAGAAAAATTATAAATGCTACAGGCTGAAGAATCATATTCCATTGCCATCCGTGCTGTGCCTTAACAATTGTATCAAGCTCAAGCGAACCGTTCATTAGTACTATAGGAAGAATTGCCAGTCCCATTGCAAGCTCGTAGCTGATCATCTGGGCAGAAGAGCGAAGCCCGCCGAGAAGCGAGTACTTGCTGTTCGATGACCATCCGCTAAGCGTAACACCGTAAACACCGAGTGAGCCGAGAGCGAGGAAGTAAAGAACTCCAACGTTAACATCGGCTATCTGTAATTGAATACTTCTTCCGGCTATTGTGATATGGTCTCCGAAAGGAATAACAGCAAAGGTAGAAAGCGCAACCATAATGGAAATAACGGGAGCAAGCGAGTGAACGAATTTATTTGCATTCACCGGAACAATATCCTCTTTCATAAGAAGCTTTACTACGTCAACAAGCGGCTGAAACAGTCCGAACGGTCCAACTCTGTTCGGTCCGATTCTATCCTGCATAAAAGCCGAAACTTTTCTTTCAAGATAAACGGAATAAGCCACGCACGTAAGTAAAACTCCGTGCACGACTGCAATTTTAGCAATTATTATTATTAAATTTAGTAACCATTCAGGCATATAGAAGAATGAGTTTTAGTTAATTTGGAGAATACAAAGATTATGGAAAAAAAGGAAAGATAAAATGGAAAAATCGCTGTTAATTATGCAAAATAGGGCTGTGTTATTTTTTATATCTTAACGATACTTCCCCCTCCTTTATAAGGAGGGGGACAGGGGGAGGTCTAAATAGAATATTTATAACGGAAAGGAAATTTATTATAGATTTAATTTTATTCCTAAATTATATAATATTATTACAAAAAAATTGATATTTAAATACCAAGCTTATAGAAATTTAATAGATGATTTAGGAAAATTAGATTTTGTAATAGAAATAAGTGAGTTAGCAATCCGAGATTTTGTTCAGACTTTAAAAAATTCTGGAAATCCTGAATCTTTTTTGAAAAGCAAATGTGATGAACATACAATTTATGTAGGATTAAATGATTTAACCAAAATTTCCAACACAGTATCCATCAGTAATATTATTCAAGTTTATCAATGTGTCTCCAATTTTTTTTACAATTTTCAAACAGAATATAATGACATTTGTGGAACTAAATGGATATTTACTCAGGGTGAAACTAAGTTATCTCAAATTAAAAAATATTTTAAAGAAAAATTTAACAAACATGATTTTATTGATGAACATTTAATTGACATTTTTAATTATTATCATGAAGTTAGAGACAAGTTTTCACATCCTAAAATAACCGATAAAGAATTAAAAAAAAGATTTGAAACAACTATAGAGTATAAAGATTTTTTACTAAAAGAATACGGGATGCAGAATTCTCCTAAAAAGTACAACGAGATAGACTTTGAAGATTTTATTTTATTTACAAAAATTTCAAAATCATTGTGTTTAAAGATAAGCAGTTTTTGTACACCAAACCCTGAACATATAATACAATATTTGAAACTGAAAAGATTTAAAAGATTGCGGGGTGAAAGACTTTCTATTGCTATATCAATTGAACTTCAAAAGAATTTTTCAGTTAAATTTAATCCAAAGGACAATTTTATAAAAGAAATTCTGGAAAAATTATAATGGAGCTTAGTCTAGCGGTTAAGACATCCGAGTTCATATAATTATTTAAACAATGATTATATGAGTTCGGAGAACGAGGGTTCGAATCCATCAGCTCCAGCTAAATCCCTATCTTCTCCTTATAAAATAAATTCAGCTTCAGCTTTATTTCCTGTTCGGTAAATTCTTCACCCACTCCGCCGTCTTCTTTACTCCTTCTCTATAATCTGTCGGAGTAAAGTTAAACCGCTTATTAAATTTATCACTGTTGAAAACATAATCCGTTTGAAGCTGATACACCATTTCGCTGAACTCCTTCATGAACGGATCAAACAATCCCATAACAGAAATCACAAACTTTGGAATAACGGATGACGACGGTTTCACGTTCATCTCTTTTGCGAAAATGTTTATCCATTCTTTTCCGGTGAAAGCATTTTTATCTGTCGGCATATGCCAGACCTGATTAAATGCATCGGGAGTATTGCCCAGCATTGCAACTGCCTTGCCTGCATCCGGCGTATAGGTAAAATTATGTTTCTTATTTCCGCTGCCGAACCATAATGCGCGTTTTCCTTTCGCAAGATATTTTACCACGGTCTCGACTAAAACACTTCTATCATTTCCCGGACCATAAAAATCTGCTGAGCGGGCTATAAGCGCCTGAATGCCTCCGCTCTTCGCTTCATCCATAAGCATCTTTGCAATCTCTGCGCGGACCTTCCCTTTCTCACTTGGCGGATTTATGGGAGTTTCCTCCGTCATGTTACCGAGAAAATTTTTATCGTACAAGTACATGTTATCGAAAAAAACCAAACGTGAATTATTTTTTTTACAGGCATCAATTGTATTGCGCATAAGCGCAGGCCATTTTTCCTGCCATGCTTTTTTTGTGTATTCAAATCCTACAAGCAGGTAAACAACATCTGAACCTTTTATAGCGCCGTAAAGGCTATCCTTATCAGTTACATCAGCAATGAAAACTTCATCGGTTTCATTTACCTTTTTAGGATTGCGCCCGACAATCCTAATTTTATCTGTGTAAGCAGTAAGTTCTTTTGCAAGAACGCTGCCGATTGTTCCGTTACCGCCTAATATTGTTTGCATAAATGATGAAAAGGTTTAACCACATAGGACACAGAGATTTTACACAGAGAGCACAGAAAAAAATCCAAATATAAATTCAAATATTTTTAAGAAAATTATTTTTATAGCTCTGTGCTCTCCGTGAATCACCTCTGTGCTCTCTGTGGTTAAAACTAAATTAAATATTAATTTTTTCTTTATAGAAAAGATTCAGCTTCAGTTTTATTTCCTGCTCAGATGTAAGCGCAAGAAGCTCTTTTGAAAATGCTTTTATTTCTTTATGATTAATTGTGCGGATGATTTGTTTTATCTTAGGGAAAACGTTTGGAGTAACGGAAAGCTCATCTATTCCAAGCCCGATAAGCACTGCCGATGCAAGAGGATTCGATGCCATCTCTCCGCAGACACTGACCTTAATATCATTCTTATGAGCAGCAGCAACTATCTTGCTTATAGCTCTAAGCACTGCCGGATGAAACTCTTTGAACAATCCCGAGATAAGCTCATTTCCTCTATCGACTGCAAGTATATACTGCACCAGATCGTTTGTGCCTATGCTGAAGAAATCAACTTCCTTCGCAAACTCCTCTGCAAGAAAAACGGCAGAGGGAACTTCAATCATCATCCCAACGGGAATATGTTTATCATAAGGAATTTTTTCATCGCTGAGTTCTTTCTTAACTTCTTTTAAGATTTTTCTTGCCTCGCGGATTTCCGGAATGGAAGAAATCATCGGAAACATAATCTTTACATTTTTCTTTGCAGATGCAATCAGTATTGCGCGGAGCTGCTCTTTAAAAATTTCAACTCTGTCCAGACAGATTCTTATTCCCCGCCATCCCAGAAATGGATTGGCTTCTTTATGAGAGGTAGGCAGCAGCTTATCGCCGCCGATATCATAAGTCCTTATTGTTACGCTGTTAGGGTGAGTAACGTTTGCAATGTGAGTGTACTCTTCTATCTGCTCTTTTTCAGAGGGGAAGTCGCCCTTTTCGATGAACAGATGCTCAGTGCGGTAAAGACCAATTCCGCAATGTGCATAGGTAGTAACGAAATCTATTTCTTCATCGAACTCAATATTGGCAGTAAGCTCAATCTTTTTGCCGTCTAAAGTTTCAGAGGGCAGATCTATCACTTCAAAAAGTTTTCTTTCGTATTCTTTATATTCGGAAAGCTTCGTAACATAGCCTTCTATTGTCTCGCTTTTTGGGTGCCTTATTACAATGCCATCGTAACCGTCTATTATAATAAGCTCGCCGGTAGTAACATCGTGCGAAATACTTTTCATTCCCACAACTGCAGGAACTCTAAGCGCGCGCGAAATAATAGCGGCGTGTGAAGTTATTCCGCCTACATCCGTTATATATCCCTGAACTTTTCTTTTGCTGAAT
>JBHEKU010000275.1:0-19046 GCA_041859205.1 Ignavibacteria bacterium
CATAATCTAAAAAAAGGGGATAAAGTCGCAATTCTCTCCGACAACAGATACGAATGGGCTGCTGTAGATTTTGCCTGTATGTTTGCAGGACTTATATCCGTTCCTTCCTATGTCTCTTTAAATCCTGACCAGATAAAATATATTCTCAATGATGCAGAAGTGAAGATAATTTTTGTTATGAATAAATTTATGCTTGATAAGATAAAGAAGATAAGAGGCGAGGTTTCATCTCTAAAAACTGTTGTATCATTTAATGATTTGCCGGAGGAATTTATTTCAATTGATGTAATTAATTATTCAACTATAAGGAAGAATTTTTCAAAAAGTGAAGATTTAAAAAAACTAAGTTCTGAAATTAACGAAGAAGGCCTTCTTACTATAATTTACACTTCCGGTACAACAGGTAATCCCAAAGGTGTAATGCTTTCGCATAAAAATATATACACGAATATTAAAGCATGTATGCAGGTTTTGCTTATAAATGAGCAGGATAGATTTCTTTCCTTCCTTCCTTTCTGCCATGCCTACGAAAGAACTGCAGGGTATTATTTAGCTTTATTCAGCGGAGCGGAAATTTATTTTGCAAAAAATATAGATACTATCTCAGCGCAAATGCCTGAAACAAAGCCGACGATATTAATTTGTGTTCCCCGGCTTCTTGAAAAAATGTATGCAAAAATAATTGACAGCCCTAATACAGTATCAGGTTTCAAAAAGAAAATATCTTCATGGGCAATTAATATGGCTCTTGAAAGAAAAGTAAAGCCCCATTCATTAAAATGGAATATTGCATACAAATTAGTTTACACTAAAATTGCTGCAAAGACAGGCGGCGCATTAAGACTTATGTGCTCAGGCGGCGGCGCATTAAATAAAAACATTTCTGAGTTTTTTATCTATATGGGAGTAACTGTTATTGAAGGTTACGGAATGACGGAACACTCGCCTGTAATTTCTGTAAATCCCCTTGATAAAAACAAGCCGGGAACAGTTGGTCCCGCATTAAATGGAGTGAAAGCAAAAATTGCAGATGACGGAGAAATATTGATACAAAGTGAATCTATTATGATAGGATATTACAAGCATCCTGAAGATACATCAAAAACAATTGTAAACGGCTGGCTGCATACGGGCGATATAGGGGAAATGGATGGCGAGGGATATATAAAAATTACGGACAGGAAAAAGGAGCTTTTCAAAACATCCGGCGGAAAATACATTGCACCTGCCCAAATAGAAGAAATGCTGAAGCAGTTAAATTATATTGAGCAGATATTAATTATAGGAAATGAAAGAATGTTTGTAACTTCGCTTATTGTTCCTCAGATAGAACATTTAAAAGAGCTGGCAAGAAAGCTGAAGGTAGATTATAAAGATGAGAATGAGCTGCATAGTAATAAAGAGATACTAAAGGAAATTGAAAAGGATATAAATTTAGTACAGAAGAGTTTGTCGACTTATGAAAAAGTCCGCAGGTTTGCTCTGCTTGAAAAACCTTTTACCATCGAAGATAATGAGCTGACACCGACTATGAAGATAAAAAGACGGATAGTTGAGGAAAAATATAAAGATGTGATTGAAAAAATGTATAAAACTCCTAAAAAATTTATACCTTAATTTCATTTTGCCTAAAAAAAATTAGAAAAAAAGTATATATTGTAAGCTATGATTGAATCCTATATACCAATTATGATAATCCTATTTATTTCAATAGGATTTGCAGTTGTAAATGTTAATATGTCCTGGTTAGTTGGTCCTACACGCCCGAACAGGGAAAAGCTTTCTACTTATGAAAGCGGTATGGAGCCTGTCGGCACGGCCAGAGACAAATTCTCAGTGAAATACTACATGGTTTCTGTTTTGTTTATATTATTCGATATAGAAGTAGTTTTTCTGTATCCATGGGCTGTGTCGTTTGTGAACTTTGAACCTGCTAAAATGGTTTATTCTTTTATAAGTGTAATTGTTTTCGTAGTGATACTTTTCATAGGGTACTTCTACGTTATTAAAAAAGGGGCTTTAAAATGGGATTAGAAGAAAGACTTTCCAACGATGGATTTGTAACATCAAAAATAGATGAGTTAATAAAATGGGGAAGAAAGAATGCTCTATGGCCGATGCCGATGGGTATCTCTTGCTGTGCTATTGAAATGATGGCAGCAGCAGGTCCGCGTTTTGATATTTCAAGATTCGGTTCTGAAGTATTCAGATTTTCTCCGAGACAGTCAGACGTAATGATTGTTGCAGGAACAGTAACTTATAAGATGGCTAAAGTAGTGAGAAAGATTTACGACCAGATGCCTGACCCGAAATGGGTTATAGCAATGGGCGCTTGTACATCTTCCGGCGGAATGTATAGAACATATTCTGTAGTTCAGGGCATAGATCAGTTTTTACCTGTTGATGTTTACGTAGCAGGGTGCCCGCCCAGACCTGATAATTTATTGAATGCTTTGATAAAAATTCAGGAAAAAGTCGGTTCAAAAGATACAAGTTCTTTTTCTTATAATTAAAAACCAGAAATGAAAAAAACACTCTACGCCCTCTTCTTAATTATGTTTGTTTTAATTTTTTCTCACTCTTCTTCTGCGCAGGTAAAACTTCAGGAAGGATTTGAAAATATCCCTGTAGGTATTGGTAATTTACCGGAAGGCTGGACATCATGGAACAATGCATTATTTCCAATTGATCCGGCTTCTAACTGGAATGTGCAATATAAAGATAGTGCAATCGTTGGAATCACTTCCAGTGTGAATAATGTAAATTCAGGTTCAAAATCTATAGTTGTTTCATGGAATAGCGGAGTAGATACAAATGCAGGAAACGAAACTTCTGATGCCTGGTTAGTAACAAAAAGAATTAATATTACTGCCGGTGATTCATTACGGTTTTTTTCGGCAGGCGGAAAACCTAATCCAAGCGGTTGGTGGGATAGTCTTCAGGTTTGGGTCAGTTTTATAGATTCAACTCCAACCAAAATGATGGGTACAGGGCAAAGATTGGGATCAATTTTGTTTGATCCAAGCACAATTGGAAGTCAGTTTGAGTTTAAAAGACATGCCTATAACTTGTCTTCTTACGCAGGATTGACTATTTGGGTAGGATTCAGATACAATACTAATTGTGCTACTCAAGGCTATGCAGTTATTCTTGATGATATAAAAGTGGGCGGACCGAATGTAGGAATTCAGCCAATTTCTTCCTTCGCCGGTAAATTTGAGCTTTCTCAAAATTACCCTAATCCATTCAACCCGACAACGAACATTAAATTCAGTTTGCCAAAGGCAACAAACGTTCAGTTGATTATATTTAACTCAATGGGTCAGGAAGTAAAATCATTGGTAAATGAATACAAGAATGCCGGTTCATACAGCGTAGATTTTAATGCTTCCAGCCTTGCAAGCGGAACATACTTCTACAAGCTTATCACAAGCGATTTTGTTGAAACAAAGAAAATGACTTTAGTAAAATAAATAATACACTTAAGCCCGCTGAAATATGCGGGCTTTCTTTTCTTATATGACTGAACAAAGACTTAATACCTTAAAAGAAAAACTCAGCAATTACAATCTTCAATACACAGATGTAAACGGAACTCCTTCGATTACCATTCCTAATGAAAATCTTCTTGATGTCTGCAATGTTCTAAAAAAAGATTTGCAGTTTGACCAGTGCAGGGATGCAGTTGGTGTTGACCGCTTCACTAAAAAGAACAGATTTGAGATTATATATAATCTTTATTCTATTCCTTTTAAAGAAAGACTGTTTATAAGAGTTGAGATTGACGGGAAAAATCCGGAATCACAATCGCTTACATCAGTCTGGGCTTCAACAAACTGGTACGAAAGAGAAGCTTATGATATGGTTGGTATTAAATTCACTGGGCATCCTGATTTACGCAGAGTTTATATGCCTGAAGATTATGAG
Organism: Ignavibacteria bacterium; assembly: GCA_041859205.1. Classification (GTDB taxonomy): domain Bacteria; phylum Bacteroidota; class Ignavibacteria; order Tepidaquicellales; family Tepidaquicellaceae; genus JAFDZO01. The sequence goes on from JBHEKU010000275.1 coordinate 3,928, forward strand.
TATTTCCCGCTGAGAAAAGATTTTCCTTTGATGGGTATCGAAGGCTCAATACCGTTACCAAACAAATAAAAATTTTATCTTACACTGTTGTTAATTATTAATTGATAATTGTTAATTGAAACATGTCACATACGATTTATAAAGATTTACAAGACGAGAAAAAAGATATAAAGAAAACGCAGATATTACAGGCGTTAGAATCTGAAGACTTAAGCGCAACTTTTGACGATGCATTAGATAATGAAATGGTGCTTAACATGGGTCCGCAGCATCCGGCAACTCACGGAGTTTTACGTCTTCTGCTTAGCCTCGACGGTGAAACAGTAAAAAAATGCGTACCTGAGCTTGGCTATCTTCACAGAGGATATGAAAAGCTTGCTGAAGCCTCTACCTACCATGAGTTTATTCCTCATACTGACAGACTGGATTATCTTCAGCCTATGGCAAATAATGTTGCTTATGCGCAGGCAGTTGAAAAATTAATCCATCTTGAAATTCCTGAAAGAGGAAAATATATCAGAACTCTTATCGCAGAGCTTGCAAGAATTCAATCACATCTTCTTGCCTTCGGCGCAATGGTTATGGATATCGGAGCATTAACACCGTTTCTATGGGCAATCAGAGAAAGAGAAAAAATTCTTGACTTATATGATTTAATTTGCGGCGCAAGATTTACTACTTCATACACACGTATAGGCGGCGTTGCGCAGGATATTACTGATCAGGCATTAAAAGGCACCAGAAAATTTATAGATGAATTCGGCGGATACTTACAGGAGTGCCGTGACCTTGTTGAAAGAAATAAAATTTTCATCAACAGAACTGAAGGCATCGGTTACATGTCTAAAGAAGATATTATCAGTTACGGAATAACGGGACCTACTCTTCGCGCTGCAGGTGTTGAAAGCGATGTTAGAAGAGATACTCCATATTTGGTTTATGACCAGCTTGATTTTAAAATTCCGACTTATCCTGATAGTGACTGTCTTGCAAGATATTATGTAAGAGTAGAAGAAATGGTTGAGTCTACTAAAATTGTTAAACAGTGCCTTGATAAAATTCCGCAGGGCGCATACAATGCATACTCAACAAAAAAAGTTCTTCCGAAGAAAGAAAGAATTTACACAAAGATGGAAGAGCTTATTCATGACTTTATGATTATCAACTTCGGACCTAATCCTCCTAAAGGGGAATCTTATTCGGCAGTTGAAGCATCCAAAGGTGAACTCGGATTTTATTTTATAAGCGATGGAAGCGGACATCCGTTCCGTACAAAAATCCGCGCTCCAAGTTTCTGTAACTTACAGGCGTTACCTGTAATGATGAAGGACTGCATGATAGCAGATACAGTTGTTATAATCGGCGGTGTTGACCCTGTAATGGGTGAGGCAGATAAGTAACTCTGGAAAGAAATTCTGGAAAGAAACTCTGGAAAGAAACTCTGATAAATAAATTTTACAATTCTCACAATTAATTTTTATGTTCGAAAATATTTCAAATCATTTGTTCAATAGCGAAGAGTTAAAAACTGTAGAAAAGCATATTTCCAAATATCCTACAAAGATGTCGGCTATAATGCCGGTGCTTTGGATGGTTCAGGAAAAAGAAGGATGGATTTCTACCGATAACATGAAGTATGTCGGCCAGCTTCTTGAGCTTCCGTACGAGCACGTGCTTGGCGTTGCTACATTCTACACGATGTATTTCAAAAAGCCCGTAGGGAAATTTCATCTGCAGATATGCACAAATGTTTCGTGTATGCTTTGCGGCGGAACTGAACTTTTCAAATACGTAAGCGATAAGCTCGGAATAAAAAACAAAGAAGTTACTTCCGACGGAGTTTTTTCTATTGAAGAAGTTGAGTGTCTCGGTTCATGTGGTACTGCACCGATGCTTCAGGTCAATAATAAAGAGTACTATGAAAATCTCACTCTGCCACAGGTAGATGAGCTGATTTCAAAATTCAGAAGCGAAGCTTCAAAAAATTAATACCGTAATCATTTCTTTTTGCAAAAAAGTTTATACAAAAGTTTAATATGGTTAAATTAATATTAAAAGATATTCCTGATTTTCATAAGATAGACGTTTACGAAAAAAACGGCGGCTACCAGACTTTGAAAAAAGCTCTCGGTATGTCTCAGCAGGAAATTATTGATGAAGTTAAGAAATCCAATTTAAAAGGAAGAGGCGGAGCATGTTTTCCTACAGGGATGAAATGGTCTTTCCTCGCAAAAAATGATAAGCCGAAATATCTTATCTGCAACGGTGATGAATCAGAACCCGGAAGCTTTAAAGACAGGGAAATTTTTGAAAAGAATCCTCATCAGTTTTTAGAAGGAGTATTAATTTCTGCTTACGCACTCGGTGTAAAAGATGCTTACGTTTATATCAGAGGTGAATACTGGAGATGGATTAATATGATGGAAGTCGCTTTAGCAGATGCTTATAAAAAAGGATATGTCGGAAAAAATATTTTCGGAACAGATTTTTCAGTTAACATTCACATACATAGCGGAGCAGGAGCATATATCTGCGGTGAAGAATCCTCAATGATGAATTCTCTAGAAGGCAAACGCGCTTATCCGAGAGTGAAGCCTCCGTTCCCCGCAGTTATCGGTGTATGGGGATGTCCTACAATTATTAATAATATTGAAACACTTACAAATATACCTGAGATTGTAAAAAACGGCGGTGAATGGTTCTCAAAAATCGGTGCGCCTGCTCATCCGGGAACATTATTATTCGGAGTAAGCGGTCATGTAAATAAACCCGGTGTTTATGAGCTTGAAACCGGAACTCCACTTATGACAATCATTAACGATGTCTGCGGCGGAGTAAAGAACGGCAAACAAATCAAGATGGTTATTCCCGGTGGTTCGTCAATGCCTCCTCTTACAAGAGAGGAATGTCTTACAATGAAGATGGATAATGAATCATTGAAAGCAATCGGTTCTGCAATCGGTACAGCAGGCGTGATGGTAATGGATGAAGATACAGATTTATTAAAAGTGTTAAAAAGAATTACAAAGTTTTATTATCACGAATCATGCGGACAGTGCACTCCTTGCAGAGAGGGCTGCGGATGGATGCTAAGAGTTCTTGATAGAATAGACAGAGGCGAAGGAAGACAGGAAGATTTAGACTTATTAATTTCCGTTGCAGAAAATATTGAAGGCAATACAATCTGTGCGCTTGGCGATGCAGCGGCATGGCCTGTAAAATGGACAATCAGAAAATTCAGAGATGAATTCGCTGCAAAAATTCCAAAGCATGCAGTGACTATTCCGATATTAAATAAAGTTCATGGAGTAAGAAAAGAAACAGATGGTTTTAATATCTTAAAACAAAACAATGAAAACGAAGTTGTTGTATCATTGATGGGCAAAGTACAGGAAGATTTAAATGATGAATCCGTAAGATATTCAGGATAGTAGCAAGTTCTCATTACAAAGCTCCGGCTTTGTAATGCTAAAATTTTCAAATACAAATAAAAAAGCCATCAGGTTTCAAACTTGATGGCTTTTCCATTTTATATAAATTTTATAGGATTATTTTACAAGCATCATTTTCTTTGCGCTTTGTAAAACTCCGTTCGTGTATAAAGCATAGAAATAAACTCCGCTATTCAGGCTGTTTCCGTCAAATGTAATTGAATAGCTGCCTGCAGATTTATTTTCATTTAATAATTGAGTTACTTCTTTCCCTGCTGAATTAAACACTACTATTTTTACATTAGCATCTACTCTTAAATCATATTGAATTTTCGTAACAGGGTTAAACGGATTTGGATAATTTTGTCCTAACGCAAAATTAGAAACAAAGTTAGTTGGGTCAATAACAGAGGTCATTGTCCTTGCAAGTTTAACTGATTCCCATGCATTTATTAATCCGTATCCTCTTTGTCTGTTTGGTGCAAAGGAAGAATCAGCTTTTGTCCTTAAAACCGTTTTTACCTGTGCCGGTGTTAAAGTTCTGTTAGCCTGTAAAATCATTGCAACAACACCTGCAGTCATCGGGCAGGAGAACGATGTTCCCGAACCTGTTGTATATCCCGTTGGTGAGCCTGAGCCGTAGCTTGGCTGAGCAACTGTATTTCCATTGCCAAGTGCGCAGATATCAGGTTTAATATCACCGATTGTTGTTAAGCCTACAGATGAAAATGATGAACGCTGTTTATTGGAATTTACTGAGCCTACACAGATAACTTTTTTCCCGTCGGATGGCGCGCCTAAAGTATTATGTGTTGCATTATAGCCTTCATTCCCTGCGGAGTTTACAACAACTATTCCAATATCGGCAGCGTGATTTGCGCCTTTTGTAATAACTGTACTGTCTCCGTTCATCCATGTCCAGTCATAACTTCTGCTTGAACCGGGGTCCATTGCAATATATCCTAATGAGCTTGAAATAATATCAGCGCCTAATCCGTCTGCCCATTGAACTGCTGCAATCCAGTTATCTTCTTCTGCAGGTGTTTCGCTATCCGTATTTTCTGTTTTAGCTAATAAAAATTTAGAACGGTATGCAGGTGAAATTAAATTACCCGGCTTATACCCGCCAATGAGTGATAGTGTCTGCGTACCGTGCTCGCCTGTGCCTAATCCGCCGTTTGCAACATTAGTATCTCCGTTAACAAAATCTTTTGTGCGGAAGCCTCTTGCTCTTATTGAATCAAAGCATGGATGGCTTAAGTTATCAAAACCTGCATCAAAAACTGCAATTGTAATACCTGCACCGTTGTATCCGCTATCCTGCGGCATAACAGCATTTATTAAATTCATTTGAGAGAGTGATGCTCCGTAGCTCATAGATTCCGGACCGTCATTATTATTATTAACTTCTACGGCGGGGAATATATTATTTTCATTTACGGGCTGAAGCTCTATATCATTAACTCTTTTTTTGAACTTAGCTACTAAATCAACTTTTTTAACAAAAGGCAGGCTTGAAATTCTTTCAATCTGTTCCTGAGTTGCATAGGTTGAAATTGCATTAAGCATATTTATGCTTTGCTTAACTGTAATTCCGGTATTAACTACTTCATTTACATAATTATTATAGACGGGTATATCGAGTTCGTTTATCTGTCCTTTAGCTTCTCTTCTTGCTAATGATTCTTTTGAAAGACTGTTTATTGCATCACTGATAGTATTTGTACCTTTATCGTTGAAGTAGACCCATATCAGAATTTTATCGCCTGAGTTTCTTGCGGCAAGCTCATTATTCAGAAAAAATGATATTTTCGAATTGTTATGACTTGTGAAACCGTAGAATAAATACGCGAATAGAAATATGGTGATTGAACTGATGGTGAATATCTTTTTCATTTCCGGTTAGTTTTCCTAAAATTAGCTGTATTGTTTTGAATATTCAAACTATTTAAATAGGGTACCGTGCTCAGGCAGTGTTATTATAAGATTTACGTTAACCCCACCCTTCAGGATGGGGGCTAATACTCGCCAAGATACACCCTACTTAATAAGGAGGGGGAAGGGGGTGGTTAACAAAAAGAAATTTGACCCTAAAGGGATTTTTCTTTGTTGTAATTTACCCCATCCTAAAGGATGGGGTTACTGATATTTTTTGACAATAGGAAATTATTCGCGCCCTTAATTATTACAATATGTGATTGCCGATTGAAATTCCTCCTAAATACTTAATCTGAATAAAATCTCCCTTTATATATCCATATTCTTTGAATATTTTCACATAAACAAATTTCATATCCTAATGCTGAAATATTTTACAATCACTCTTCTCATTTTAATAAATAGTATAGCAGGCGCTCAGTGGTCAAATAATACCGGAGTAAATAATCCGTTAGTTATTGCTCCATTCAATCAGTTAAATGCAAAGTGTATATCGGATGGCGATGACGGCATTATAATTGTCTGGGAAGATAACAGAACACAATCTTCCGGCAACCGTGATGTATATGCGCAGCGTGTAAATAAATTTGGTGTGAAGCAGTGGGGCGATTCAACCGGTATTCCAGTCGGCGTAAAAGTAAATGAAGATGAAAGATATTTTGATGTTTGTACTGATGGTAAAGGCGGCGCAATAATTATTTGGGATGATGGAATTACATCCGGCAGAACAATCCTGAAAGGACAAAGAGTTACAAAGTCCGGTACAAAGCTTTGGACTGATACGGGGAAAGTCGTTGTTAACGACGGCAACAGGCAGTCACAATCCAGAATATGTTATGATAATAACGGCGGATGCTTCATTGCTTATCTTACAAGTGAGCTTAATGCAAGTGACTATGAAGTAAAAGCAAACAGGCTGGACAGCAATGGTAATAAAATGTGGGGAGCAGGTACATGGGTATCGCAGCAGGATGGAAACGCAGGAGAAATAGATGCATGCACAACAACTGATAACGGTTTTTTTGTAGTATGGAATGATTCAAGAAATTCAAAAATTACTTGGAGTGACTTATACTGCCAGAAACTGAATTCAGCAGGCAGTGTTATATGGCTTACAAACGGAATTGCATTATGCGATGCAAATTATACTCAGCAATATGAAAGATGTATTCCCGATAATTCCGGCGGTGCGTTTATAGTGTGGAATGACAACAGAAATTCTGATTCTATTACTACACGCGTAGATATTTTTTGCCAGAGAATAAACAGGAACGGTTCAGCTGTATTCGGCGCAAACGGAAAAGCGTTGTGCACTGTGCCTGAATCACAATACAGACCTGACCCCGTATCAGATATGAAAGGTGGAGTAATAGTAAACTGGAACGATTTCAGAAACGGTCCGTCGTCTCCTTTTAACATAGATATTTATGCGCAGAGGTTTGACTCGCTCGGCAATATGAAATGGGCAGCTGACGGAATATTAGTCTGCGATGCAGTGCTTTCTCAAAATAATAACAGAGGAGTATCAGATGGAAATTATGGTTCTATAATTACCTGGGATGACAGAAGAGCCGGCGCCTCGATTTATGATATTTATGCTCAGAGGATTGATTCAAGCGGAAATTTATCCTGGGGAGCGAATGATATTCTTGTTAGCAATGCGGCGGGAAATCAATATAGACCGCAAATTGTTAAAACAAATGACGGCGCGATATTATGCTTCGAAGATACAAGAACAGGGTTGAGCGATTATAATTTATACACAATGAAAATTCTGAATAACGGAGGACTTGTAGGTGTAAGCACAACGGGTTCAGAAGTTGTAAATAATTTTTCATTGAAGCAGAATTATCCGAATCCATTTAATCCCGTTACAACAATTAAATACGATTTAAAAAGCTCTGCTTTCATTCAGATAAAAGTTTATGATGTGCTTGGCAATGAAGTTGCTCAGTTAGTAAATGAAAAACAAAGCAGCGGAGCGTATGAAATTAAATTCGACGGCTCATCTCTTTCAAGCGGAGTTTATTTTTATAAATTAACTTCCAATGATTTTTCAGAAGTACGTTCAATGATATTATTAAAATAAAACTTGTCCCTCACAATAAGGCAGGATAATTAAAACAAAAAATGAAATCAAAATTAATTTTACTCTTAGCATTTGTATTCTTCACAGGGTTTATATACAGCGGCGGTGATAATCCTGAAATATCAAAAGACGATATTTTAAAACATATAAAATATCTTTCTTCCGAGGAGCTTGAAGGCAGATTTCCGGGAACGAACGGAGATATTCTTGCAGAAAAATATATCATAAAAGAATTTGAAAAATACGGGGTGAAACCTGCCGGAGTAAAAGGGTATCTTGACCCGTTTGAAATGGTAACTGAACTGAAGCTCGGTGAAAAAAATTATTTCAATTCTACGATGAACGGAGCGACTACGAGATATGAAATCGGCAGCGAGTATGTGCCTTACGGATTTTCAGAAAACAAAGTCGCAAGCGGTGAGCTTGTATTTGTCGGGTACGGAATAACAGCAGCAGAGCTTGGCTATGACGATTACAAAGATAAAGACGGAAATCCGATTAACGTAAAAGGAAAAATAGTTGTAATGATGCGCTACGCACCTCCATCGAACGACCCGCATAATAATCCTTTTGCAAAATATGAAAGCACAAGATTTAAAATTCTTCCTGCGCGTGAAGGCGGTGCTTCAGGAATGATATTAATCAGCGGATATGAGGGCGATCCCGATGACAAGCTTGCAAGGTTAAGATTTGATAATTCCCTCAGCGGAGCAGGTATTCCGGTAATAAATGCGAAGAGAAATATCATTGAAAAAATTATGCAGGCTAGTGGAATTAATCTTAAAGATGTTGAGAAGGGAATTAATGAATCAGGCAAGCCAAACTCATTTGTTTTAAAAGGAGCAGATGCTTCATTTTTAACTGACGTAGTTCAGGAAAAAATTACAACTAATAATATTATAGGGAAAATAGAAGGCTCTGACCCTGTATTAAAAAATGAAGTGGTGTTAATCGGCGCGCATAAAGATCACCTTGGTTACGGTTTGCAGTACGGTTCATTGTATGAAGGCAATGACAGATTGATTCACAACGGCGCAGACGATAATGCATCGGGCACAAGCGCAGTGCTTGAGCTTGCGCAGAAATTTGCTTCAAACAAAGAGCTTACAAAAAGAACAATGGTGTTTATGTTTTTTAACGGAGAGGAAGCAGGGCTGCTTGGCTCGGCATACTTTACCAAGTCAAAGCTTTTTACAGATATGAATGTAACAGCAATGATAAATCTTGATATGGTGGGAAGATTATCCGAAAATAAGCTGAACATCGGCGGAACGGGAACTTCTTCATTATGGAGCAATCTGATTGACTCACTGAACAAAACTTACAATTTTAACTTGAATAAAACTCCCGACGGCTTTGGTCCCTCTGACCATGCTTCTTTTTATTCACAGAATGTCCCTGTATTATTTTTCTTTACTGGAAATCATCCTGACTATCACAAACCTTCGGATGACTGGGATAAAATAAATTCAGCAGGTGAAGAGCAGATTACAAAAATGACTTACCAGATTGCAGTTACAATGGCAAATTATCCCAGCAAGATCGATTTTATAAAAGTAGTTAACAGTAATGAAGGCAAGACGATGGGAGGAATAAAAGTTTATATAGGAACGATTCCGGATTATTCATCACAGGCAGAAGGTATGGAAATTACCGGAGTAAAAGCCGGCAGCCCTGCTGAAAAAGGCGGCTTGCAGGGAAAGGATATTATAATAAAATTCGGCAAGCACGATATAAAAAATGTTTATGATTATACTTATGCTCTTGCTGAATATAAACCGAATGAAGAAGTCGAAGTAGTTGTGAAAAGAAACGGCGAGACAGTGACTATGAAGATTGTCTGCGGAAGCAGGTAGTTAGGTGTTTTAAAAATTATTATCCTCCCCCTCCTTACCAAGGAGGGGGTAGGGGGTGGTTTAAAGAATATTTTGTTTAATGAAGTTATTCAATCAAACTAAATATAAAGAATTTAGAAAAGAGTTAAGAAATAACTCTACAATTGGTGAAAAAGTTTTATGGGATAAGTTGAAGGGAAGTAAATTTTTAGATTTAAAATTCAGAAGACAATACAGTGTGGGTAAATTTGTTTTAGATTTTTATTGTACAAAATTAAAGTTTGGAATTGAAGTTGACGGCAGTTCACATAATCAGATTGATTCTGAAGAAAAAGATGAGAATAGAACAAAGTGTTTAGAATCTGAAGGAATAAGAATTATTAGATTTAAAGATTATGAAATCATAGAAAATGTTGAAAGTGTTTTGAGTAAATTACGAATTGAAATTTTGAAAGTTGAAAAAGCTACACATTAAACCACCCCCTGCCCCCTCCTTGGTAAGGAGGGGGAACACCCAGGTCGGTTAAAAATTCATTTGTTCTCCTTTCCAAACCTCTGTTTGGTAAGGAGGGGAACATATGCTCGAATATTTATCTGTGTCATCATTTTTTATCATACTAATCAGTGATTAAAACTTAAAAATTCTCCAATGAAAAATCTATATGCCAGCGGCGGTCGTTTATATTGTTCAGTCTCATTGCTAAGTTCACTCTGAAGATATCGAATATCCTTCCTACGCCTCCGCCGATTTCGAGATACGTTCCGTCAGTATTAAGAAAATTCTTCCATGCAGCTAACTGCAGATTGTTATAGCTTATTTCCATCTTACCTGCATTTACAAAAGCTATGAAATCAAATTTTTTCAGGAAGGGAACATTGCCGAAAATAAATTTTCCGAAGTTGTTTTCTATATTCACGAAGTAAGACTTATCCCCTAAAAATTCCTGATAGCGCATTGCTCTGAATCCCAATCCGCCGCCTGCTAAACCCGGGTCAGTATTAAAATATAATAAGCTCTGATAAGGAATATCGCCGGTACCGTACTCTGTGCCGAAACGGTATTTTAGATTTATAAGTGAGTTAACGTAGTTATTTCCCGATACAACTGCTCTGAATTTTCTATACTCAAATGTGCTTCCTAAATCTTTTGGTGAGTATTGAAAGCCAAGATCAAGATAAGGAAATTTTGTATCTGTAAATCGTGAAACATTCCCGTCGCCATAATCGATGAATTTATATCTGTTCGGATCTAATCTTAAATTCACCCCAATAACTCTCTGGAAGGCATCGTTTATCGCCGGATTTTCCCTGTAAAATTCATCGGGCTTTCTTATGCTCCAGTCAGTATTTTTCTGCGCTGTAGTTTCCTTGCTCTGAAGGAAACTTACCCCCAATCTTATCTGAGGAATAGGGAGGTAGCTTAAATTAAAATCGTAACCCGTTGAATAATAATAATCGACAGCATCGTTCCTGTCGAACCAGCTTGTAAGAGTATTATAAAATCTTCCGAGTCCGTCGTACTCAACATTTGTTGTCTTTAATTTCTGAAATACTGATGCAGAGAAATTTAATGTTCTGTCCTTTAAAAATCTTTGTGAGTAACGCAGCTCGTATTTTTGTTTTTTATCAGAGAAGCCGTAGCCGTAGTTTGCTTCGATGCTGTTCCTGTTAAAATCACTTCTGTAGTTCAGATTAAAATTCAATGCGCTGCCTTCTACTCTGTTGAAGTAATAATATTGCAGCGGCTGTGATGTAATACGCTTTCCGAATTTCAACTGTGTTAACTGAAACGAAACTTCGCTGTCTTTTCTCTTCTCATCTTTTTCAATATCTCTGAACGCTTTATTTTCTTCTTCTGTGGATTGTATCAATTGTTTCTTTGCAAAATATGTCGAGTCTTTTTTTGCATCAGGAAGCACCTGCACAATCGTCTCGTTAAATATCCCATCAGGAATTTTTTCGTTAATGGTATAATTCGAAACTATTGAGTTTGCGCTGCCGGAGAATTTTAAAAATCCCAGGAACGAGCCATCGAATTCAACCTGATTATCCGTAGGCAGCCAGAATGAATTGCTTTGCTTATCTTTATAGTTTGTGAATTTCTGAAAAAATCTTATGTTGTCAATTGCTCTTAATCTTGCAGCATCATTATTTGTTAAATCAACTTTTACCAGTACAAATTCTTTATCCAGCACATACAATGTACCTTTTAACTGAGGAAAGATATTGGAGTTATTCGTCATCTCAATTTTAAATACAGTTGCCGTATCTAATTTAGTTGTTCCGAGAAGTCTGTATTCATAGTTATCGAAGGCATTATCTGCTACGGGTCCCGGGACTTTAAACTCATCGAAGTCCAGCTTCTCATCATAAAAATTTGCGATGAAAGGAATTGCAAACCCGCGTGTAATATTTGCAGTCTCTCTTTTTGATTTTACAATCTCTTTCTGTTCATCCGGCGCGCGGAAATATCCTTTAGTTTCAGATTCAAGTATTCCGAAGATTCCCATTTTTTTATCGTCGGCAGTGGAATCTGTTTTTGTTTCTGTGGATTTATTTTTATCTGCAACACTTTGGTTCGAGCGTATCACCATTTTTGAATATGCATCGTATTCATACTGCTTAAGGTTTTGTTGAAATTTTTTCTTGGATTTTATGACCTGTCTTATAATTTCATTTGCAGGGTCTTCGCCAAGGACTTCAATCTGCTCGGTAAAGACTCCCGAAGGCTCCATGTAAATATCTTTTTTTACATTTTCATTGTATATCTCAATTTCTTCTGACTCACTTTTATATCCTATATAAGAATATTGTAAAGTATATTTCCCGGGATTTAATGCGACAAAGTAATTGCCGTCTTTATCGGAAATTGTGCCGTAAGTTGTATCGGCAACTTTGATATTGACGTACTCTAACCCTTTATTATTTTTTGTATCAACAATTTTGCCGGAGACTTTATAGCTCTGCGAATAACAATTTGCAGAAATTAAAAACAGAATAACGATTGAAAATAATTTCATTGGATGTTAAATGATTAAGACCTTTTTATGATTTTGTGAATATGAGTGTATTGGAAGAAAGTTAAAACTTACTAATGTATACTCCATTAGACTTAAAAAGTTTAAAAAAAGTTTCCTATGAGTCTTGATGCTCTGTATATTTCTATTAGTTTACTATAGATAATTTCCCGGAGACAAAAAAGATGCTGTTTGTCAAGTAATTTTTTCATGGAATTCTAAAATTCTCCCTATTAGTACTAATAGAGAGGATATTCTTTATTAAGAAATAATTTCTTTATATATTGAGAAAGGTTTTATAAAGGTTGCAACTTTACATAATAACCCGACCAAAATCCGACTTTTTCAATTAACAATTAACAATTAACAGTTAACAATGAACAGAAAATCCGACTTTTTCCGACCAATTTTTACAATTAATAATTAATAATTAGTAATTAATAATGAATAATGGCTCGTAATTCGTAATTTGGAATTCGTAATTGAAAGAAGAACCCGACCAAAATCCGACTTTTTTCAACTAACAAATAACAACGAACAATGAACAGAAAACTTTACAATCTCAGATTTCTCTTTGAAATTGCCACGGCTTTTAAGCCGTGGTTTATCAAATATCTCAAGTTTTTGGCTTTAGCCAAATTGCTAATTGCCCTGAAGGGCAATTATGTTGGAATTATTTATTCCACGGCTTAAAAGCCGTGGCAATTAAAATTGTTTACAAAAAGGAAAATCCGACTATTTTCCGACCAATTTTTGCAATTAATAATTAATAATTAATAATTAATGATGAATAATGGCTCGTAATTCGTAATTTGGAATTCGTAATTGAAAGAAGAACCCGACCAAAATCCGACTTTTTTCAACTAACAGTTAACAATGAACAGAAAATCCGACTTTTTCCCGACTATTTTTAAAAAGATAATTTTTCAGCATTGAAAAAACAACAACGGACAGAATAAAATCCGACGAAAACCCGACGAAAACCCGATTTTTTTCAATTAACAATTAGCAACTATCAATGAACAGAAAACCCGACTTTATTCATAATTCATAACTCATAATTCATAACTCATAATTGAACAGAACTATCTTTTAACTTTCTTTAAAATTCAGTAGATTTATTCCCAATTTCAGATTAACCTTCTCTAATATGAAAAATTTACTTACGGCATTATTTCTTTTTGTATTAACATCTGTTTCGTTTTCACAATATAAACTGTCTGAGACATTCGAGTCCACTAGTCCGGGCTCACTTCCTGCAGGCTGGTCGAGATACAACAGAGCTGCATTTAATATATACAGCGCGTCTAACTGGACTGTCCGCGATTCGGGCTCTACTGTGTTTCGTGTGGATCCGGATTTCAAAACAAAATCAAGAAGCGGAAAGCGCTCGATAGCTGTAAGCTGGTATTCATCGGTTGATTCTACAGGCAATAATATTGTTCATATCTCTGATGCATGGCTTTTCACTCCAAGGTTCGCAACTAATAATGATTCGATTTCTTTTTATGCAACGGGCGGGGCGCAGGCATATACTGATAGCATTCAGATTTGGGTGAACACCACTACAAATAATCCTGAAGGAACAAGAGTAAAAATTGGTTCTATAGTATGGCCAAACGGTTCAGTCTATGGAAGATTTCAAAGATACAGATACAGCTTAAGCCAGTTTTCAGGTCAGACAATTGCAATTGGCTTCAGATACTATATGAATCTTCAGGATGCAAACGGACTTTTAGTTCAGCTTGATGATATTTATGTTGGCGGCAGCGTAGGCATCGAGAATATTTCTTCTGATATTCCAAAGTCATATAAGCTTTCACAAAATTATCCTAATCCGTTTAACCCGGTAACGAACATTGCATTTGATATTCCAAAGAGCTCTTATGCTGTATTGAGAGTATTTGATATGCTGGGCAGGGAAGTCGCTATGCTTATAAATGAAAAACTGGATGCAGGTTCATATAGAGTAAACTTTGATGCTTCAAATTTATCTTCAGGCACATATTTTTATAGTCTCACTACTTCTAATTTCAGTCAAACGAAGAAGCTCATAGTGATAAAGTAAATTATTTAACGAGTCTTTAATAAATCTTCTAACTATACCATATATAACATAGTTGCAAGACTTTATTTTGCACAAATAAACACCTTTATACGTAGGTAATTACCTTGATTTTCCAAAATAAATATAGTTTATTGACTATAAGTTTATAGGCAAAAATTCTAAAATCAATCCCAGATTATGAAAACAAGAATACTTCTCGTCTTGTCTTTACTATTATTATCTTCATTTTATAGTAAAGTCTTTTCTCAGTGGTCAACTAATCCATTTGTAAACAATCCGGTTACTCAAAACAGCGGACATCAGACACACCCAAAATCATGCAGCGACCAGGATGACGGCGCAGTTATAGTTTGGGAAGATAACCGTAACGGTAACAGCGATATCTATGCTCAAAGAATAGATAAACACGGAGCTAATCAATGGCAGACCGGCGGCGTAAAAATTTGCGGCGCAAGCGGTGACCAGCTTCATCCGGTATTATGCACAGATGGTAATGGCGGTGCCATAATTTCATGGGCAGATGACAGAAATGGTGCAGGTGATGTTTATTGTCAAAAGGTAAGAAGAGATGGTGAAATAATGTGGGCAGATAACGGTGTAAAAGTTACAACAGAAGCTACAGGATTAACAACTTCATTACAATATCCGGCTATTCAACATTCAGGTTCAGGTGCAATTGTTGCATGTAATACTACTAACTCAGTAAAGTGTTTAAAGCTAAATGCTTTCGGTGACTATGAA
>JBHEKU010000337.1:0-14698 GCA_041859205.1 Ignavibacteria bacterium
TTTTGCAGGATAATAAAACATCAAATAATGAATTTAAGTCTTCTTCAGTTTCCAAAGAATCATATTTACAATAACTGCATTTATTAACTTCTATGCCTGAATCAAGTAATTTATCATATACGTCCTTTGATGGCATTCTGATAGAACCCCAGTCATCAGATTCCAGTACAACTATTTTGCGATTGGTTTTCCACCCCCGGATATTAAATAAATTTCTTGCAACTCTTTGTTTTAGGCTTACACTCATTTCCGGATTTTCAACCTTCTATTCTTTATAACTTTTAATGATGTTTTGTTTTTTATGTACAAGTTCCAATAAGTTTAATTTATTTGAATAATGTAATCAGCGCTACATCTGTATCAAAGAAGAAAAGGAATAAAGGATTCCCGAAGATTGAGATTACGCCTATTGAATCAAACCCCATTCGTATCTTAACAATAATGAACAATAATAATACCGGAATAGTAAAGGGAATTAACTTATCTATCAAAGTTTCCTTAGGTCCGTTTTGTACATAAAGAATTATGAATGCAAGGGCCAGAAGATTTGCTTCTACAATAAATCGCGCGCCGGAAGGTACCAGACTAGAGACATTCGCGCATCCATAAAAGAGCAGAGTAAAACAAAGAAGCCGCAGCATTCCTTTATGTTCTTTCAAATAAACTTTACTTTGAAAGAAAATTACTGACATAAAAATAATTATTACCCATTTCAATGCATTCCTGTGCGCTGTTACATACCAGTTGCGGTTATCTTCGGTGAATTCTTTAAATGCTTCAACCTTTTCCTCTCCTATATAACCGGTTGACCTTTGGTGAAATACCTTAGGTAAACTTTCTTCTATCGTATTGCCTATGATTCCCACATTTACT
Source organism: Ignavibacteria bacterium (assembly GCA_041859205.1). GTDB lineage: Bacteria > Bacteroidota > Ignavibacteria > Tepidaquicellales > Tepidaquicellaceae > JAFDZO01. Next base: position 874 of record JBHEKU010000337.1, read on the forward strand.
TCCGATACAAACATTGAGATTATAAAAAAGAAAAAGAAAATATAAAGCCTGTTTCCCATTATTAAATATACCAGCAGTATTAGTACCGGGAAAATCCACGAAAAGTGCATAAATATAGTAGCGAAAGATACCCAAATCCACTTTTTCTTCTGTTCGAAAAGGAATGGGAGAAGCCCGAATAAATATATGTGTATGGCAGTATTGAACCGGAAGCCGTTTAAATCCCATATAGGCGCAAGAAGTGCAAATGAAACAATCAAAAGCACAACACCGGGTTTTAGCTTTGATTGAAGCCGGTTTAATATATAGAATAAATTTCTTGAATAGAAAAAACCAAATATCAAGCCATACGTTCCGAATAAGATTCTTGGATTATCTGTAAATCTTGAAAGTACGTACTGAATTGTCGGATCTACTACATCGGCAGTTTGACCTTCTTCATCGTAAAAAGTTGATGCGTATTCAGTAAAAGAAATAGTTTCTCTTGAGAGATCAATAAACTTATATTTGTAACGGCTTGAATCCATCCCCTCATCAGATATCACAAAAGTAAGACCATAAAAAATTGTAAACGCCCATATCATGTTTTTTGCAAACGGTTGTCTGAAATTTTTTATAGAAAAAACTACAGAGAGGAATGGAGATGCAAAAAACAAAATCCAGGATGCAAAACTATTGTTTTCATTTTTTATTCGGCTTGACAATTTAGGCTTAAGTTAACATTAATAAATACGTACTCTTTATAGATATATTATAATTTAAATCAATCATACTTTGGATAATTCTTCTGCGATGATATCGCTGGCATTGCCTGTTCCATATAAATTTAACTGATTTGGGAACTTTGTTTTTATCGTACGATTGAATGCATCAAGAATTTTTTTACTGTCTGCGCCAACTAAAAAATTAACATTGTGCCCGACTAATTCCACCCATTCAGTTTGTTCTCTGATTGTCAGGCAAAATTTTCCGAAAAAAAATGCTTCTTTTTGTAAACCGCCGCTATCTGTAATTACTAATTCAGAAGCCTTGATCAAATCAATCATCTCAAGGTAACTTACAGGGTTGATAGTTTTAAAATCTGTAACGATTCCGGCTTCTTTAATAATTTTAGCCGTACCCGGATGAATAGGAAATATCACCGGAATATGGTTATTATGAATATCGTTTAATGCGTTAATTATTGAAAGTAAACTACCTTTATCAGCAAGGTTTTCCTCTCTGTGTATAGTGGCAAGAATAAATTTTTCAGGATATTCATTTTTCTTATGCGGAGACTCTGAAATCTTTGCGGAATAGTATAAAGCTGCATCATACATTACGTCACCTGAATTAATTATCTTTGTGCCGAAATTCCGATATCCCTCGTCTTCCAGATTTTTAACAGCATTTATTGTAGGGCAAAACAAGACTGTGCTTACTCTGTCTGTTAAAATCCTGTTGATTTCTTCAGGCATCATCATATTAAAGCTTCTTAAGCCGGCTTCAACATGTGCAATGGGAATATGCAATTTACTTGCGGCAATAGCACCTGCTAAAGTAGAATTTGTATCGCCATAAACCAAAACATAATCAGGTTTTTCTTCAAGTAAAATTCCCTCTATGCTTTCAAGCATTCTTCCTGTCATAGCACCATGAGAAACTCGGTTTATGTTAAGATTATACTTAGGCTTTGGAATGTCCATTTCTTCAAAAAATACTTCTGACATATTTTTATCAAAATGCTGTCCCGTATGTATAATAACTTCTTCTATTGCCTGCTTTTTTTGTAATGCACGGGAAACAACGGCTGCTTTTATGAATTGCGGTCTTGCTCCTATAATTGTAACTATTTTCATTTTATATGTTCCAAAAATTTCTGAGCAACATTTTTTATATTATACTTTTGTATATCAACTAATTCAAACTTTCGTGAATAATCCCGATTCAAAAATTCATCAATAAGTTTTTCATCAAAATTCTTTGACTCCAATGATAAAATAGGCCGGCCTGTAAGATAATAATCAATCAGTTTACTTGGTGATTGTGTAAAAGGGTCGTATTCAAAATTTACAAGGAAATCCATTTTACTAAGTTCGGCAATAAGTTTATCACGGGGTATATAATCTGAAATTTCAATTTTATCTTTTAAAACTTTTAAGTAAGGCTCTACTAAATGTGTTTGCTTGGTATAAATTTTAAATTTGAAGGGGATATTTATTTTAGTAAGATAATTCAAAAATTTCTGAGGGTCTCTGACATCCTTCATAAGTGTTCCGGCGAAAGCAAATGTAATCACTCCTTTTGCATCAGGTATAGCGTTCGTATTAATATTATCAAATTGAAATCCCTGAGGTATTTCAATTATTTTGTTATGAAACTCACTGTAGTAGTTTTGTTTCATATTAATGTTTGTTATTGCAACATAGTCAGCATTTTTACAAAACGACTTTTCCAGCCATTTAAAGTAAAAAGGCTTTTTATATTTTTCATATGGAACACCCATGTACGGGTCGCCGCAATCTGCAATCCAAGTTGAAGCAATTTTTTTGTTTTTATTCCATGCCCGGGCAGTTCCCCAGTGAACCGGATGCGGCGCAGCAATTGAAATTAATAAATCATATCCGGAAACATTTTTTAATGCCGATCTTACCTGGAACATCAATCCTATATCAGGATATTCAGCCAGCCATAATAATCCTCTTCGAAGTAACTTCTTATACAATAGAAGAAATTTATTGTTCACATTCATATTGACTTCCTTAAACATCGGCTTCCCTATATCTACAATTGTAACTCCGTATTCCTTTTCAAATTCAATATGAGAACTATTGTTTTTTGAAGTGTACAAAGTAACGGAGTGACCCAGGCGGGAAAATTCTTTTACTAGTTCAGTTGTCCGGAATGATCGCGGACTTATTTGCGGAAAAAATGAACGGCTGACAATTATGATTTTCTTTTTTACATCAATTTCTGACACAGTACTTTATTATAAATATTAATTTTAAATTATCGTTTATCTTAGCTTGTTAATGCATGGTTTTAAATCTTTACCATCCCAGAAACTTTTAAGCTCGGCATATAAATCGCCTTCGAATTTTTTATCTCGTGTATTTGAAAAATTATTGATACATGAAATATCCGATGTTGGCTCTTCATTCCACCAGATAGGGTGAATTAAAATATGTAAGTTCTTTTTTTCTAAGTACTCTTTACTTTCAAGAGGATGTCCGTATTTCCAGATAGCTCTTGAATCGGTAAAATATTTAAAGTTGTTAACAAATACGGGCTCGTAAGAATGAGGGTAGTTAGAAAGCTCAAGTCGGCTGAAAAATTCCATGCTTAACGGCCGGTGAAAGCTGACAGAGTCTAACTTAATGCTGTAAAAATCCTGTAAAAAATCTATTTCTCTTTTTATCTGATACGACATCTGAGAGATAGTAAGATTTTCATATTTAGCAAAATCAAAATGTAATCCTATGTAGTGCTGCAGCTCAATTATTTTTCTGATAATTTTTCCTTCATTACCGGAAAATATATTGTAAAAAGGAGAGCGTAAAAATAAAAAATAAGTGGCAGGTATTCCCAGCTCATACTCGATCTCAGCCATTTCAAGTGCTTTTTCCAATGAAAGATCTACATCATGTCTTAGCAAAACTTTTTTCTCTATAGGTTCATTCGAAAACTTAATTTTTGAGAAACAGGTAAATGTATAATCTTCTTTTAAAGTCTCTACAAGGTTTTTATAATTTTTGTATGTAAGGTCTTTCATTAGATTTCAGAAATTAAAATTCAGTTTCTCTCTCTTATGTTTTTTATTAAGGTATGGTTATACTTTTTTAGCAAAAGTATTCTTGAATGAAATATATTCCGGCATTTTTATCAATTCCGACCACCAAATATCAACATCAATTTTGTTTAAGTGAGATATTAGCGTATCAAAACTGGTATGAAGCACTCCGTTTTTTAATAAAAATTCATAATGTGGTTTTACAATTTCACTCGGATTTTCTGTATTAGTCAGATATCCTATAACAGGATGGTCAATATAAATACATTCGAGAAAATTAGTGCTCGGAACTTCAAACTGAAATACAAGCTTAGATTCCTTCACAACTTGTGTCATATTTGTTAGTCCTGAATCTTTTTCAACTTTAGGGTCATCAATAAAATCTATGTAATGTTTAAAACTCCTGATTTTATTCGTAGGTCTCGGACGTGCTAAAAATGTTTTATATTTATTCTTATCCAGCTGCGTTAATAACTGTTTTGTTTTCTCAACCAGAAACTCACGGTTGCCGGGATATATGATTGTGAAACAAAGCAGTATATCATATTTAATTTCGGCTTTTATTGAATCGTAATTTTGTTTGAACTTTTCGAGCCTGTATGCTTTCCATGGTACATCATTTTCTCTTATCTTCCAGCCCCACGTCCTGAATTCATCTGCAAGGTCACTTTCTGCCTGATGAGAACTATGAAATGCATATTCTCCATAGCATCCGCCATGCTGATACCAGTATAATTTTGCTCCGTTTTCAATATACTTTGCAATTAAAAAATCCATATATGTTGACTGCAGCGAATGGATATGGAATATTTTCTCCTTTGGATTGATTAGCTTTATGCTATCGAACAGTGAATCAAAATACTCTAAATAAATTTGCGGCAGCTGCTTTATCGCATTTTTTAAAAACACATCCGATTGTTTCTCCGCAATATTATTTGCCCGCTCTCTGGCAGATTTATTTTTTTTGCCGGTGAAAAGGGGATATCGTGTAGGTAATTCTGTTCCTAATTTTCTTTTTATATCTCCCAGCTCAGGGAATGTAAGCAATAAATTATTATTCTCAGAAATAATTTTTTCAATATTACCTGCTTCAAAAAATGTTTTGAAATGCTTTACATATCTTATTAAATTCGCTTCAAATTTTTTCTGTGCAGTAAGCGTACCTATTGCATTGATTGGAATTAAATGCGGAATAAGATTCAGATTTTCTTTCTCGAGAACTTTTTTGCCTGATATTGCCGCTGTAAGGTATGGCTTTAAAACTATTTTCCAGAATCTTAATGACAGATTTTTATTGTGAACTTCATTAAGCACTTCCATTAAATCCTTAACAAGTTTCTCGCTTAATATTCTTCGTGTCTGAGTGGTATTATTGAGAACTTCTTCTTTCTTTAATGCCTTATCATTCACTGCACCGGTAATATTTTTTTCTAAAGTCAAATTCGTTTTAAATAGCAGGATTATTTTTTAAAGAGATGTTCCCATTTTAGAGGAGTTCCTGCTTTCATGGAGTTCACTGATTTTTTGCCTAAAATACGTTCAAAGTATTCCGGCAATAAACCGTGACCGGGGCGTATTACACGCAGGTTTTCTTCTGTGAATACATCACCTTCTTCAATATCTTTCGAAACATAAATTGAGCGCTTATACATTACGCTGTCTTTTTCTGCTTTCTGAATTCCGTATTTTATTTCACCGATTGCCTGCCATGCTCTCTCAGATTCTATCACTAAACTTTTCATTTCATGCGGCTCCATTGAAAACGCCGAATCAACTCCGCCTTCTGCGCGGCTAAGTGTGAAATGTTTTTCTATCATAACTGCGCCTAAAGCAACAGCTGCAATAGGCACACCGATACCCATAGTATGATCGGAAAGTCCGATAGGCACTTTGTATAAATCTCTCATATGAGGGATTGTAAGCAGGTTTGTATTTTCCGGTGTTGCAGGATATGTGCTTGTGCATTTAAGTATAATCAGCTCCTTGCATCCGTTATCTTTTAATACCTGAATCGCTTCAATAATATCTGCCGGAGTTGAAACTCCCGTAGACATTATGACAGGCTTTCCAGTTTGTGCTACTTTTTTTAACAGGGGATGATGAGTATTTTCAAACGATGCAATTTTATAAGCAGGAGAACCAAGTGATTCCAATAAGTCTACTGCAGTTTCATCAAAAGGTGAGCTGAAACATATTAAGCCCTTTTCTTCAGCTCGTTTAATAATCGGCTCATGCCATTCCCAGGGTGTATAAGCTTCTTTGTAAAGATCGTGTAATTCTTTACCGTACCATAATGAACCGTCATCTAAAATTGTGTGAGCACCTTTCATTGTTATAGTATCAGCAGTATAAGTCTGTAGCTTAACGGCATTTGCGCCGCACTCTGCCGCTGCATCTACAATTGCAAAAGCTCTATCAAGCGATTGATTATGGTTGCCTGACATTTCGGCAATAATAAACGGCTTATGATTTTTACCTATTAAAGTATTGCCTATTTTAATTTCATCTTTAAGCATTAGTTGTCTCTGTTTTAAATGTTCCGAATAATTTTACTTCATCAAGATCTACATTAAATAAATAATCAATGAACGAAAGATGGCTGATAAAATCAGGGTAATTTATCTGTTTATATTCAGGATGCTGAAAATTCTGATATGAAAGTTCGATGTTATTTTCAGGAAAAATATTATTCTCATCGATATAGCTTTTTGAACCTACAGGCGATAAATACTTATCGGCATTTAGCTTTTTGCATACGTCAATAATTGCATCAACTTTTTGCCCTTGTACATCCATCGTACTAGAAAAAAGAAATTCTTTCTCTATTGAAAGATATTTCATTCCTAATCTTATTAAATCCAGATTAAGGTCTATCAGGAATTCATTTTCTTTTTGATAAATACTTTCTATCTCATGGAATACAACACTGAAATTTTTAGCCCGGGCGTATGAGTGTTTAATGGAATTAAGATGCTTGCCTAAAAAATTTCGTGAGTGGTCAATTTTTACATCCTTAATATTCCGTTCAAGTCCTTTATCATATTTAACAGCCATAGTAAGCATTAGGTCGCCTTCTTTATTCCTTATTCTGTTGCGCTGCTGCCATGATTGTTTTTCAAACTGAACATGGTCGTAGATAACAAATTTATCAACATTTCTTATTAAATCAAAATATCCCAGCCATGGTAAATACGTTGGCTGCATTATTGCACACTTCATCTGTCTTTTTCCGTTGTAATTTATTTTTCTCTGATCCCGATTTTTTTTGCGGGGCTGCCAACATAAATTCCCCAAGGGTCACAATCTTTACCGACAAAACTTCCTGCTCCGATTACGCAGCCTTCACCGATTTTCACCGGCATGATTGTACAGTTAGCACCTATGTAAACATCATCACCGATTTCAAGTTTTCCGCCTTTTACTTTTGAGTTTTCCATTCCGTCAACCATCTTCATACCTTTTTCGTGAGAGTAAGTTGCAGATAAAAATACTGTACCGGGACCCGTGGAAACTCTGCTGCCTATAATAGTTAAGCCGCCGCCCCAGACAACTGTATGCGGCTGAATATCAGTATACTCACCGACTATCAATCCTTCACCTGCAAAAATAAATGCGAAGTCACGGACTTTTGTATGAGCACCTAATTCTACAACATGTGGAAATGCAATTTTTGCCATTGGATAAATAACAACGCCCTCGCCGCATGATTTTAATTTTGATTTAACGTTTTCACCCATTAATTCAAGGCCTTCTAATTTCAATTCTGACATGATAGATTCTCCATTTTAATTATTTATAAAGTTGTGATTTGTGATTTTAATTTTAACCTTCTTCTAACATTGTTTTTCGCTTCTCTACCAGATAACCGAATTTATTATCTTTACCTTCCTTTATATAATCCTGCAGCATGTCTTCAAATGAATACTGCGGTTTCCATCCCAGCTCTTTTTCAGCCTTACTGATATCATATACAAATGCATCCATACCGTTATTTTTTTCGGGACGCTCAATTATTACAGGAGCAGAATCATCACCCCAGAAAACTTTTGCGATTGCTTCAGCTTCTTCACGTAATGTTAAATATCTGCCGGATGTAATGTTGTAAAGCCCTTGCGCAGTTGTGCTGTTTATTGCTTTTACAAATGCATCAATAACATCTTTTATATAAACAATGTCTCTTCCTTTATTAGCATCACCCCATAGTTCAAGAGGCTTACATGCCATTGAGTTCTCTATAAAAATCTGGAAGCCTGTCTTTATCGGTTTGCCGTCTTTAAAAATTTCCGTATGCGGACCAAAGCCGTATACCGGCGGCAGTCTGAATATTATACTGCTTAATCCGAATTGTGCAGCATAGTGCAGCACACAATCCTGAGCTGCTGTTTCAGAAATGCTGAACATTGCATACTCACCTGTATATTTTATGCTTCTGCCGTCTTCTTCTTTTATTGCTTTATTATCTACCCAAAGCCCCTGAGTATTTCTGTGTGAGCTTGCATAAATAATTTTTCCTGCATCATTCTTTTTGCAGTATTCAAGAATATTTAATGTCCCGATTACATTTACATTAATATAAGTTTTCGGGTCATAATTTTTCGCGCTGACATTTGCAGGCTGAAACGCTGCAAGGTGGAGCACTGCATCAAATTTTTCCTTAGGCAGTTTATCAAATTCTTCCTGCTTAGTGATATCTACATATATATAAGGAATATTTTTTTCTTTGTAATATTTCTCGCCCGCTTCATTTATATCCGAAGCTGTGATATCATAGTTTAGCTTTGCCAGCTCTTCAATCAGGTAAGTCCCCATAAATCCCGCTGCGCCAAAAACTAATATTTTCTTATTTTTCATTTTATTAATGTTCTTATTTCTCTAATGTTGCAAGACCGAAGCCTTCTCTTCCGTAACCGTTACCGCAGTAAAGCATATGAATCTCGCCGTTGTGTTCAAATACATGGGGATAACAAATCATTTGTGAATCCCATCCTGATTCAGACTTTTCTATTCCGACTTTCTCATCCATTCTTGTAAATTTATAACCATCAGGTGATTCAGCATATCCCATATTATATCCGCCTGCTTCTATAGCGTAGCAGTACATCATTTTATAAATGCCTTCGTGTTTGATAATGCTTGCTCTGGATACTCTGCTTTCACCCGGATACTTATAATCAACGGAGACTAAGCCGTCGCGTTTCCAGTTAATGCCGTCTGTGGATTCAGCATACTTAATATTATACTTTGGCAGCTCTTCAGTTTGCCAGTAATCTGCTGAGTCGTACCACATTCTCCAGATTCCATTTTCAATTATGATGCAAGAGATTACTAAGATCAGATATGGTTCTTTATCAGTTCTGTCAATAACAGGAACATTGGAATTTCTTCTGAATGTTTTTCCGTCTTCGCTAATGGCTAAGCCTGAAACTTCAGCAGCTCTTACTCTGGCGCCTTTATTCCATCCGAAGTAATACAAATATTTTTTACCATCGTGATTCATAAGCCAGGTAGGGGAGACACCGTTATCATCAAAAGACCCAAGCTTACCTATATCCATCACAGGCTTTTCAGATAAATGCAAAATTTTATGCGGGTCGTTAATATCTATTTCAATATATCCTGTTTGTGAAATATTATGTTCATCTCTTCCTGAAAAATAAATTCTGAATAAATCACCGCCGATATTATCTGCAATAGGCAGCATGCCGTGAGTTTTTACCCAGTCATATTGTTCGTTTGGCAAAAAAATCTGCCCTCTTTTTTTCCATTTCATATTTTTTGAACTAAGATTTTAATTTAAGATTTCATTTATGAGCTCGTCTTTTCCTTCTCCTATTTCCATTGCTGCAATGAAAGCATCATCAGGGTATAAAAAAGATTTATTCTCAATAATAGATTTTATTTTGTGGATATCATTTTTATCAAGCGTTGGTAAAGCGCCTTTGTTATACACATCACCCTGCAGTTCGTTTTGGTGAAAACCAACAACAGGTGTCCCCACAGCCAGAGCTTCAAAAAATGAAAGTCCCGGAGATGCAAATACAACATCGCTGTTGTACATTATCTCAGAAACATTTTTTATATTCTCTAGAATTTTTACGCTGCTTAAGGCTGCTTTATTATTTTTAATCACCTCATTCAATTCTTCTCTGTTATTAAAGGCAGAGCCGATAATAAGATTAATATTAAAGTCAGAATTTAATTTAAGCAGTTCGTTCAATACCAGTGAGGAATAATTACAAGGGTCTGCACCTCCAAACATCAGCATAATATTTTTTATTGTTGACGGATGGCTCTTCTTATTTTTTTTGTACTCATAAAACTCCGGTCTTAGTAGCCAGTACTTTGGTCCCCAGAATTCTATCTTACCGGTACCTTCATTAACTTTTCTGATATTTTCAAAATTGCTTCCTATATCGGCAAGCACAGTCATATCTGCATAGTCATTCGCATCAGTAATGTTCGTCATAATTATCAGCTTAGCGCCAAGCTCTTCCTTTATCTTTTTAGCCAAAGCAGGAGAGACATCCAGCTTATCAAAAAGTATCCTGTCTGGATTTTCTTTTTTCAAAGCCTCAAATATTAAGTCATCATCAGGATAAAAATTTACTTCGCATCCTGTAGATTTTAATAATGTGACAACGTGCTCCGCGCTTTTTGTAAGAAAAGAAATATCAATACCGCTATCTGCTTTTTTTAAAAAAGTGACAAGCGTCATTGTCTGATATACGTGTCCCATCCCAAGAGTATTGTTTCCATCGGTAACAATCGCAATTTTCATTTCTGTATTATTAGTTAGAAGTAAGTATCTTATTTCTTTTCAAGTATGAACCAGGTTGCATCATCAACAGGGAAGGCAACGTCTCTTCTGTAGCAGAAACCGTAATCAATAAGTTTCAGGTCAGGATATTTATCAAGAACTTCTCCTGCGAAATCTCTTTTGAATAATCGTCCTGCGTGTCCGCGATAAGGAACTTCAACCGGTGTCGGATTATAATACTCAGCAATAACTATATATTTGCTGCTGGCATTATATAATTTTTCATAAACAGCCTGGAGCATGTCAGGATTAATATGTATCAGCACACCTTTTATTAATGAGATCTCAAATTTTTTATTTGGTTCAAATTCCAATATAGAACCGTTGTGAATGTTTTCTTTTCCAATTATTTTTGAAGCTTCTTCTGCTGCGCTTTTATTAATTTCTATTCCGAATAAATCCGTCTTCGGGAAAAGAGTTTTAACTGCTGCTAAGTTTAATCCTCTGTTGCAGCCGAATTCTATTAATGATGATGGTTTGCCGATTCGGGAGAATACTTTTGAGAAGAAACTTAAATTGAATGCTGCAAGCTCATCTCCGGTATTTCTGCTTGTATATTCATTACCGAATTCATCTGCCCAAAATTTTTCTTGTTCTGTTTTGAAATCCATTTCTGATAAATTTTATATCCTACTCATTTGGCTTTTCGGTTTCGCCCCGTTTTTGAAATGGTCTCTGGCTCCATTCTCTATTATTCAGTTCTTCTTTCGAAGTTCTGTAGATAAAAAAATTATAAAATTTTATTATTACTGTGAATAAGCTTATATTTTAGCTCGGCTATTTGCCAGTCACTCTCTGAATCTATATCCTGAGCTTCAAGCTCGGATAGTTCAATAAATCCTGTGTTCGATGTAAATATTTTTCTTCCTTCAAGAAGTCCGTGTGTAGTGAACCAATAGAATTGTCCTGAATCGTGATAGTTAGTTTTCAAATCCTGTGTGCGCGAGTTTTCAAACTCAGGGAAAGTAAATTTAATCCTTCCGTTATCTGATTCAATTGCCCGTTGAATAGGATGCCTGTATTTTAAAACAGGAAAAACTAAATCATAATTATTTTTTATTAATAAATCTTTGCCTTCCTGTAATCTTTCCGCAGTTATTAATGCAGCGGTAGGGTAAATGCAGCAAACTAAATCAAAGTTCATTCCCTGAGCAGCATAAGTTTTAATAACTTCAAGTATCACATCATCTGTTGTGGAAAAATCATCGGAATTTTTTTCAGACCTTACAAAAGGAATAACTGCGCCTGCCTTCTTACTTATTTCCAGAATCTCATCATCGTTGCTCGATACCATCACTTCGTCAAAAAGCTTTGAATCTATCGCTGCCTTTATAGCATGGCATATTATCGGCTTACCGGCAAAGTCTCTGATATTTTTTCTGGGGATTCTTTTGCTTCCGCCCCTTGCAGGAATTATTGCGAGAGTTTTCATTTATTAAAAAAATCTTTTATACATTTAATAACGTATTCCTGTTCTTCACTTGTCAATGTCGTATACATTGGAAGGCTTAGGCACATAGAATAATAATTTTCCGCATCCGGCATATCTCCCGTCTTCCATCCGAATTTTTGGTAGTACGGCATCATGTGGGCAGGGATGTAATGAATCTGTGCAAAAATATTCTTCTCACGTAAATAATTAAATAATCCTAATCTGTTTTTTACTTCTATCACGTAAAGATGATACCCATGTCCTTCAACAACTCCTGATTGTCCTTTTATGAATTCTGAATTCTTAAAAGCATCATAATAATTTGATGCAATATCTCTTCTTCTTGCTAAGCCTTCATCTGCTCTTTTTAATTGTGATGTACCAAGCGCAGCCTGAAAATCAGTAAGCCTGTAGTTATATCCTAGCTCCTGCATTTCCATATACCAGCCAGGATAATCAGCAGCGCTTTCTTCATTGTTTTGAAAACCGCAGGCGATTTCTTTTGAATTATTAAAAACACTTTTATCTCTTGTAATACCGTGAGTTCTTAATACAAGTAATTTTTTATAAAGCTCTTCGTTATTTGTAGTTATCATTCCTCCTTCACCGCAGGCAATATGTTTAACCGGGTGAAAAGAAAAAATAGCAAGTTCGGCAAAGTTACCATTACCGCATTTCTGCTGAACACCTTTACTATCCGTAAAGTAGCCGCCGGGCGCATGACATGCATCTTCAATAATCCATAGCCCGTATTCATCGGCAAGTTTTTTTATCTCTTCAAGATTTACAGGTCTGCCGGCAAAATCAACCGGTATAATTCCTTTTACAGAACCCTTTGGTTCTCTTTCTAATATTTTTTTTATGTTATTTGTATCAATCAGATATGACTCAGGGTCAATATCGGCAAATATAATTTCACCGCCGCAGTATCTTACACAGTTTGCCGATGCTGCAAATGTAATAGGAGTAGTAATTACTTTATCTCCTTCCTTTACATTTAATGCCAATGCGCATAAATGCAAAGCAGCAGTTCCGTTTGCAACTGCAACTGCATATTTACATCCTATGTATTCTGCAAATGCTTTTTCAAATTCTTCTATCTTCGGTCCTTGTGTTAAAAAATCTGACTGAAGTACATCCGTTACTGCCTTAATATCTTCGGCAGTAATATTTTGTTTTCCGTATGGTATTGGTTTATTCATTATAATTCGAATGAGGGATCTACGTATTGTTTGATTAATATTCTTAAGCTTTCAACTGTTTCCCATTCAGTGTTATCGAATGAATTATAAGTAAAACCGAACGGAACTTTAACGGCATTGAATTCTTTTATAAATTCTCCATGTTGCCAGCTATGTGGATTTGCAGGTAAAATTGTATAGTACTTCCCAAGGTCGTAGGTATAAAATGAATCTGATGGTGTAATCATTTCTTCGTGTATTTTTTCACCCGGACGAATTCCTACAACGGGTTTTTCACATTCCGGTCCAATGGCTTCGGCAACATCCAATATTTTGTAAGAGGGGATTTTAGGTATAAATATCTCTCCACCCCAGGCATGTTCTAAAGCATGCATAACCATATCAACTCCTCCCTGCAATGAAATATTAAAGCGAGTCATAGTAGGATCGGTTATCGGCAGTACACCGTTCTTTTTCTTGTTAAGAAAGAAAGGAATTACAGAACCGTTAGAGCCCATTACGTTTCCGTATCTCACAACTGAAAATTTTATCGGGTTCCAGCCTTTTATATTATTAGCTGCAACAAATAATTTATCCGATGCAAGTTTTGTCGCTCCGTAAAGATT
>JBHEKU010000177.1:0-36506 GCA_041859205.1 Ignavibacteria bacterium
TCCCAGGTGATTTCATATGCTCCGGATTGAAGCTCTGAGTTGACTAATTCATCGATTACTTTTCCTGTTATGTCGTATATGGTGAGTTTTGTGAATGAATTCTTTGGCAGATCAAATCATCCCTGCAAGGAGGTAGTAAAAATTTAAGTAGAAGATTAATTATTTAAAATAAAAGTATAATTGGGTTATGATTTTTAAATTCATAACCCGTGGAACCAATCTCAATAGTTTCAAATCAATTAAAATATTCAAAAGTAAATTTATATTCAGGTTCGTCCATCTCATTGAATAATATTACATCAGTTGGGTTTCCTATGTCGTCGAAAATGTATTCAAGTCGAAATCTATTTCTGATTACCTCTGCCTTTTTAATTCCATACATAGATTCTTGTGTGTCAAAATAATATAATTTGTAGGTCATTAAATTGAATTTACCATCGAAAGTAAAATTTTCTACATTATCACCCTCTCCGGTAATAACATCTTTAATGCAAATATTAAGGATGCCTGACTTTTCAAGTGATGATGTAATGCTTAAAGGGTTATCTTCATTTAGTTTATCTTTTATTGGCAAGTATAAGTAACTTAAAAACCCATTTTGATCTGTATTTGATAATTTAATTGAAATAGTATCAACATTAATCGTGGTTATTTTTTGGATAGCTTGATCCGACCGAATTAAATATTCTAAGGATAAATTATCGTATAAAGCTCCATTACTATTATAAGTTTTTATTTGTGATAAAAGTCCTTTATGGTAGTCAAACTTGATTAAAATATCTATAAGTTTACTTTCCTTAATTGGGTAATAGTTTAAATCTATGTAGTTCTTCTTGTAAGAATCTATCAACCCATCCACAAATGATAATTCAGCATATTTGTAACCTTTGGCCATAGGACTTCCAAAGCTATATTTATGGACATACATATTACATGATGAATAATTTAGAACTTTCACTAACATAAAACATTCATAACCTGAGTTGTATACAAATTGACTAATTCCAATATTTGAAATGAGACTAATATAAATAAATAAGGTGAGAAAATACTTGTAAGAGAATCTGTTATTAGGGGTCATATTAGATTATTAAAATTTATTAATTAGTCATAACGAAATATTTCTTGATAGAGGGGCTCATTATTAAAACCATAATAAATCATTTTTTTAATTAATCCGTCTTCATTGTAGAAATAATTTATTTTTTTACTTTTTGATTTTAAGTCTTCATTAAAATAATGTTGTTCTTCCTTTACCCGGTTGTTATCATCATATTCGTATAATATTTTTTCGTAATGAGAAAATGTGTTAAATTTATAATCTTCGAAATTCTCATAATTGAAAATTGTTTTCATGCCTATCAAAGAGTCGTTATTTATGTATGAATAAATAATTTTTGTCACATCCGAAACTTCTCCATTTTTCTCTATAGTTTTACTAAGCACAATGTTATTGTATTGGTCATATTGATATTCGATTTTATAAAGTAAATCGCCTCTCTCCGAATAAATTAGTTCTTTTATTGCCATCCCATTTATATCATATTCAAATTGATGAGTTTCACTATGTTTGTTATTCCATTCATCAGTATAAGAAACTATAATTTTCTTTAGGATATTGTTCTCATATTTATATTCCTTTAATCTACCAGTTTTGGTCTTAAGTGCTGAAACATAACCATGGTTATAGGAAATTATTTTTTGAAATATTTCTTCATGGCTTTCTTCGCCAAATGAAAATTCAACTCTGTAAACTTCACAGTAATTTACACCTGCACTTAAAATTAAATCCTTATTTTCATTTAGCTCTTGTGATAAACCATTAAGATGTGTTGCTACTAAAAATAATAAAATTAATAAGTAACTTTTAAAGGTATTGGAAGTGTTTGGATTCATAATTCGTTACTCTAAAAGGGTTTTATAGAAAATATTTTCTATTACTATTATTATACCTTTAAAAGGATGAAGCACATGGAAAAATATGTTTAAAAATGGACGGCTAATTAAAGTTATGTGGGATAAAAACAAAAAGGACGCTAACTTTAAGGTTACATTCTCTGTCGAGGTACTGGTATACCTTTAAGACGAATATAAACAGAAAGCGCGTCCTTATGTCAGGACGCAGCTTAATGCATAGTTCGTCTTAAAAAAATTACCAGTTTTCGACAGAGAACTTCAGCAAAAGCTACGCAAAGCTTTTTTATATATTAATAGATTTTAATCTATATGGATAAATTTAATTTAGGATAAATTACATACTAACTGTAAAAGATGAAATATAAATCAATTCTAATATAAAAAGCAAAGATTATGAGTAGTGCAAATGACGCTTATCAAATCTAATCCCCAACGTAGTTTATAAATTCATTTATATGAAAATATTAGTAAGAAAGGATTCAGCTAAAATGGAATAAAAATAAATATGAATTCAATTAGTTGAATAGTCCGGCGCACATTTAATATAAATCCAAAGAGTAAAAAGCTTTATCAAAAAAAATAACTGAGACGCTTCGTTAGAAGCGTCTATTATAATTCTATTATATATCTATTAATATCTATTAGGAAATGCTTGAACCCGCTAATGTTTAAATTTATATAGAAGTTACAAGCTTAATTGCAAAATATTTGTTGCATAATTCCTAACGTCATTTGCACTACACATAGTATTTATTTGCATTACTCCTATGCTGCTTTTGCACTACTCCCATTGTTTGCATATAACCAATAGTTTTCTGGTTTATAATAACGAGACTTTTTCCCCAATTGTAGCAAACTTTCTTGAATTCTTTTTTCTTCTTCAGTTACAGGTATGCCGTCACCATCACACCAAAATTGTTGAACTATATCAATCCCATAAGTATTTATTATAAATATATTATATGGTGGTCTAGAATATTTTCCATATCCTATAAATGAGGCCGGAACATTTTTTAGTCCACTTGGTTCAGCATTAACTTTCTCATCTTGTAGAATACTTTCCATTGATGGGTTTTCATATAATGCAGTATTGTTGTTGTTTACTTTTTTCTTATCCCATTCTGCATCAAAAGTATTTTTATTAACAGTAGAAATTTTCACTTCGGTATCGAGCTTTATATGCCCGGCTTTGTTAAGCATTCCCAAAGCTACCTTAACGGTTTTCTGATCATGTTTAAGATACTTTGATAAAGAATTATTTGATTCGGCAGAATCTACAACTCCAGTATCCTTATTAAAACAATGGCGGTTTTTTACATATAAGTAAAAAAAGATTCGCAAACATTTTATCAACATTCTCTGTGTATTTCCTATTGGACGATTCTTCTGAATATCACTTGTAAGATTATTGAATTTGTTTTTGTAAACCTGTATATGGTCTATATGTTCTTTTTCAGTAATTTTGTTTATTAATTCATAACTCCTGATAAAACCCACTTCATTCAATAAACGATATTTGTTTTTTACTTGGATAAGAAGTCCTTTAGTCCTTAGTTCTTGAAAGCAACGGCTAATTGTGGCCGCATTAATATTATAAAGCATTCCTATATCATTTCTATCAATTTCAAAAATCTTATTAGGAGCTTTAGTTATAAAGTAATTATATTTTAGTTTTAAATATAAATATATCCAGGGTGTATATTCCGATTTAAATTGTTTGTATGTGTCGAATAGGAAATCCGGTTCAATCTTTACAAAATACTTTTCGTTAGTCTTTTTCATATGTTCTATTATTAAAGTTAAATGGTATTTTAGTTGTATAAGTTACATGACCTAACACTGAGTCATAAGCATATATATAATAATCGTTATAGACGATACATGGTCTACAAGACTTATGCACAGAATTTGCGTAGTCAGTTAAGTCAATCAATTTGAATTTTAATAGCTCGTGGAAGGCTTTACGAATAACATTTCTACATATCCCCACTTCTTTGCTCAATTGATTTATATTGAAATCCTGAGAGATGGCAATTCTAAAGTTATTAGGTAGAACACACCAATCCAAAGTCTTTACTCGATTTTTTAAAATCAAATAAAGATAAAAAGAGAAGTAGCATTTAAAAGGAATCGTAAATAACTTATCGGAGAATTCTACTTTATTAGATTCAAATATTTTTTTTAATTGTTCATTGTTAAAATGATTTTTTCTTTTTCTTCTGAATATCTTTTTATTACTTTCAATTTGTTTAGCTAAAGCAGACTGTAAAATATACTGTTGCTCCGCTGTTAGTAGTTGCGATTGAATCATATTACAATCCTTTCTTCCGTTACTAATCTTCTTTGTAATTGATTACATATCTTATCAAGAGTTCTATACTCTTCATGGTGACCAAAATAAGGTCGGAACTCAGTTAACAGATTTTGCAGATTTGAGACAAATTGCTCACCTTTATAGTGCATTTCATCATCGCTAATCCCGGCTAAATCTGCATTTTGTACGTTTTTTCTTAACATTTTGCTAATTTTGTTATTAAAAGTGTTTCATAATACAAAAATAGTATTTGACAGAAGTGAACACAAATTGAGCGAAACTAACCAGCGGGATTATATTAAAGGTGGGAAGAAATTAAAAAACGTGAACCAGGATGGTAATTGTCTCTTTCATTATACTTCAAATCGTTACCGAGCATAGTTTTCTATCAATTTTAATTAACAAGTGAATCCATATAAAAAATACATACAGGTAGGAAATAATGGGTGATTACTCTGGGGAGCCGTTGATTCGAATAGAATTAAATAATCCCGGCGAATATTCCGGATAGCTGGACAAGATATTGCAAAACAAACTTGTCCGGAGAAGTGGACAAGTTATTTTATTACGATTATATGCATAATTAGGTTGTTTTGCGCGGGCTAACTCTATAAATAATCCACATGTCTGGAATATTAGTTAATAACTATATGGGGATTCGAGTAAAAAAACAACAATAATTATAATAATTATCAGAAGACCGGCCCGGTGATGGTAAAAAAATAAGTAGACTATAGTGTTAAAAAAAAAGTTTATGTATTCATGAAAAAAAAGTAGTTTTTTTTTGTGTGATTCTTCTTATTCATTTATTCTTCTTATTCATTTATTCTTCTTATTCATTTATTCTTCTTATTCATTACTAAATATATAATCTTATCATAGTACATTTCCATAAGGGGAAGTATTTGGAGGCAAATCATTTGATTACAGGCTGGAATCCCATTTTGGCATGATAAAATTCCTTCATTTTCCTTTTCAGCTCCTTTTCATGCTTTTTTTCGATTATAAAAGAGTCATGGACGCATAACACTAAAATGTCTCTTTCTGCAAAGTGCATCAGAATAGAATGGGCTATGTCAGAGTCTTTGTTTTGTAGTCTCAAACCTTCTCCGGTCAAAAAATATTCTTCGATTCTACGATTTTTCTTACAGAATTTATTTATGAGTTTTTTTCTCGTAGCATCCGTATTGTCGGGTAGGTATTGAGTTAATTCTGCTTTTTGTAGATCATCCTGAATGGCATCGACTGCCTTTGCTTCAGATTCTGAATTGATACAAATTAGCCCTACTATTTTGTAAATAGTTCTCATTTCATTTGAACAAGATTTTTCAATCATGTTAGGATCGTCCCTATAATCTATTCCTTTCATGTGATAAAGCATCCTGGGGTGCATAGCGCTATAATCCAGCTCAACAGTCGGGTTTCCATTGATTTCTATAAATTCACGAAGTTTAACCTTTTTATCAACTCCTCCAATATTTACATAAGTTGATGGCATGTTACTTTCTACACCTCGATAGAACCTGCCACCGTGGTTGAAATCCTCATTGAAAATTCTGTAAAGATGAGTCGGTATTAAATTGAAGTTATAACTTCCGTCAGCATTTGCTTTTATATTCTGGAAGTTTTCTAATGATATTTGTTCTAACTTTTGTCGAAGATTTTGAGCTATTTGAGCAGGAACATTTTTTAAAGATAAGTGTGTCTTCTCCCTGAGTGTATTATATTTTTTTAAATCCTCGTTTATCGCATCAGCTCGTGCGTCAGTATAATCAACTTCCAAAATTAACTCGGTTTCATCCTCAGAAACATTTTTCCTTAAAACCACAAAAGTTTTAGGTCTTTCTAACTGTATAACAGAATTAGGAATTGGTCTGAGAAGCTTCATAAGCTTCTCTGTTGCCTGATATGTTGATGCTCTTGCTCTGGAAATGTATCCTCCAATCTTTAGGTAGCCGGCGGCAATCAAACCATCAGTAATTTGTGTTACAACGGTGTAACTGTGTTTGGAACCTCTATATTTCTTAGTTAAATTGGAATAATACTTGTCACTTCTGTGTAATGGTATGAAAGCTCCAGAATCATATGTTAACTTCAGATTTAGAAGTAAAGAGATGAGGAATGCTTTTTTGTCATCTTGATTATATCCATGAATAGATATTTCAGTTCCTAATGTATCAGCAAGATTTGTTACTAAAGGGGAATTACTGGTTAAATAAAAATTCAAAAATACATCGGGTGGTCTAAGCATTCTTTTCAACTTCAATTAATTAAAATTCAAAAAATATATATATTTTTGATTATAATAACTTATAAAAGAGAGGATACATATTTGATATTTTGTAATTGTTAATTTGTTTTTTTATACAAAATTTAAGGAAGCCTTCGAATATTGAATATATATTTCAAAAAACTAATACTAAAAAATGAAAACAATAGACGTTAAAAAACAGTATGAAGTAATTAAAAGTTGGAATGATAAAGTTGAGTTTATAAAAAAACATATAAACTATATTGACAGCACTAAAGCTAGTGGACCGACCGGACTTCAAATAATTGAAGGCGCAATTAGCTTAAGCCGTGAGTTCATAGCATATGAGACTTGGGCCAGAAATGAATATAAATTTTTAATTGACACTAAACCTATCATTACTATTAAAGAAAATTCGATTGAAAAAACCAACAATTCAAAATATGATTCTCGAATTTTATGGAATAAGTGTGAACCAAGTCTTTTCTGTTTTTATAATGAGCTGATGGAACAAAGGTTAATAAAGAAAATATCGGAGGAAAATTTTTTAAAACACTTCAAGTTTATTAATTCAACTTCACAAAAAAGTAAAGATATTGTTAGAATTTGTTGGAATTCTAGTCAAGGTACGATGATGTATTTATTTACAGAATTACATTTTTTTGAAATAATAGACCTGGAAGATCGAAGTGTTTATGCAATCATTATGGATCACTTTTACGATAAATTGAAAACTCCTTATAAATATAATTCTCTCAAGACCTCTAGTTCCGAAGTACGTACTGAAATAAATGAAGGTACAAAGAAATATGAATTTTTAGATTCTATAATTGCAAAAATTATAAAATATTAGTCCCTCTGCTCTTAATTATCTTATCATTTCTTAACTGACATTTACATGTCAAGGTCAGTTAATTCCCATTAATCCAAGTCTAGTTTATTTTTGTATTAGCTAAAATGTAAAGCTAACCAAATACTCTAAGTAACTCTTGAGTTAGAGAGCTCTCATTACTTAATTAGCTTTAATCGAATGTTTAGAGAAACATTTCCTGTTGAAGCGAGAAGGCTACGCAATACCTTAAGGCTTAATCTAAAAGAAATAATATGAAAATTAATAAAGTCGAAAAACTCGACGCACAAACAAAAAAAGACCAAGTGGACCAGATCCACAGTCTTAAAAATTCGGCACAAGCCGATAAAGAAATCACTGATGAATTGATTTCAACTCAAGGGCATTATCCATTTGCAATTGAAATTGTTAGTGAAGCCTTACATGCCGGTGTAAAATTCAATGCCGATTGTAAAGGTGAATTAGATGCCAGTGGCGCAATACTGGCGGCATTAAGTAAGTGTACAGGAGGTAGATCCACTGCATTCTTTAGCACAACTTTCCAGCTTTATAAATACACTGAGAAAAACGGGAAGATTGTCAACTCATCATCAGATGAAATAAGTAAAGCAGCAATCGCTAAAACACTTAAGCACCTTAAATGTAATAGCGAATTGATTAAGAGCTTGCTTGATTCTGGTGAAGTTTTTTCTGCTGACACTGCTAAAAAATGCAGGATTATCTCTGAAGTTATAGGTCTTCCGGCAATTAAAAAATTAACAAAGAAAGGAGGTAACAATAAAAAGAACTCTGGAACGGATAAGAAGAATGAAGAAGTTGTGAGTGAAAAATTAACTGAGAAACCAATAGACTCAAAGGAAAATCCGAAAGCTCAAAGTGGTGATAAACCTATTGAGGTTTCAAAATAAATTCAAACCTGGCATACTAATATGTGTGCCAGGTAATTTTAATTTAAAAAATTTATGACAAAATTTAAAAAATCATTTTTTAATCACAACATAAGTGATGAGATTAAAAAATCAATTGATAAGGTCTTACTTTTAACAGAAAAAAAATTAAATAATAAAGCATGTATTGAAAAACTTTCAGATATATATTTGCCTACAGGTAAAATCGTTGTCTGGAGAAGCAATCCTTCAAACTCTTCCTTCATTTTAAACGAGAAACTCCCTTGTGGTAGGTTTCCTGTGTTTAAATTTGATGGTGACGACAAAGGGGCTTTCATGAAATTTAAGAATGATTGCAGACCTACTAAATGGAGAAAACCGAATCTTGCTTTATTAAGTCCAGGGAATTTAGACTTAACTGGCAACCTAGATTTGTTAATAGATAATGATCTTATTGAATCGGATGATGACTATAGAGTTAAAGTTGATCAGTTCTTCGGAAGATTTAATGAAGATGAGGAAGATTATGAGGATGAGGAAGATTATGAAGATGAGGAAGATTATGAGGAGGATGAGAATAAAGGATTCGAAATCTTAGCTCCGGGTGTTATTATTCTTGAGGACATAGAAAGGTATTGCATTAATTTACTTCGAGAAATGTTAATGTCGGATTCCGCTATAATTTGTGATGATTACATACCGGTAGAAAATAAAGATGATGAACCTCCATTTGAATCACTTGAGCTAACTCACCCGGATGCTAAAATTGTACTCAGTGGAACAAATGGAAGTTACCTGACTCTTTTAGGATACAATGAAAATAATGAGGTAGTGTGTCTAGTTTTTTATCTGGTTCAAAAATAGATAGAAGATTCAAACGTTGCTGACTCAGAAAAAAATGACAAGAAGGGTGAAATAAAAAATTCTGAAATCGCGACGGATAAATCCAAAGATACAAACTTGAAATCACAAACTGATGTAAAGTCCGTTGATGCAACGAAAAAATAAACTATATGGGCAGAAAAAAAGTTTCTGCTCATATTTATAAAACTTAAAAAGTAAGCTGACACAATAAATACATTGGCAAACAAAATTCTGAAAATTTATAATTTTATGAATGGAATAATACCATCTGGAGAGCAAGACTCATCAGATATTACAAATATTAAGAGTTTTATATCTATTAGTCCAAAAATTCTAAAGGCAATAGCTATGTCTTATAAAAATCCTTACAGGGTAATAATGGAGTATATAGATAATTCAATTGATGAAGCTGACCGTTGCTTCCTGGATAGGAAGCGTAATTCCTATAAAAAAGAAATTTTAATTATAATAACTCATAAAGGTAAGAATGCGATGAATTCGAGTATTTCAATAGAAGATAATAGTGGTATCCTTGATACCAGCCTTACAAGATCAATTGATCAATATTTTTTTATCGGTGAATCCCAAAAAGCACAAGACAATTTACTTAATGGTAAGTTTGGATTTGGGATGATGTCGTTTCTTTCTATTTGCAATAATCTGATGGTGAGCAGTAAAACTGGTGGAACTGATTTTATTGTGAAGGTATTTTTTAATGCGAAGGAAATGGATAAACCTTCACAAAATTCAATTCCATTTAACACTACTACAGAAGAATACAAATTTGGCATCGAAGATAACTTTACACGTATCACCCTTAGCGAATTTTTCCCGAATAAGTTTAAGGAGTTCGACCTTTTAAAATTAAAGACTGAAATAGAACTGCACTTCGATTTGATACTACGAAGAAAAAATTTAACGATAAAATTAATAAACAATAAAGGGAAAGAGTTTATCTGTAAACCTTTTGATTATGGTTCTTTCGCAAGTGCTAATTTCGAACGAAGCTTAAACACACTTAACATAATGCACTATAAGAAGGGGAAGCAAGAAAAAATGATTCCCTTAAATGGCAGTGTATTAAAAGTATTTCTTCAGGTAACTCCAAACAAGGTTATTGATAGACCACCATATTTTGCAATAAATGGTAGAAGGATAGACAAGATCACGAAATTCGAAGAGTTAAGAACGAATAACAAAGGATCTATCTGGGGTCATCCAAACTTAACCGGATATGTTGATGTCACAGGAATTGTTGAACCTGCAATAACAAGAGATAGATTTGAGGAAAGTGATAATGTTAAGCCGCTATTCTATACGCTCATAAAGCTTGAAGATGATATAAGGAAATATATAGATATTGAGTTACACATCGACACCTCACGCAGCTTTAATGAGCTTGAGAAGAGGCTTACAGAAGCATTTAATAAATTCCTAGAAAAGAATAAAAAGAAAGCATTGTCCGGTAAAAAACAGGCGGAAGAAACGAAATTTGAGAAACGTTCTTTTCTTCTGTATACAACGAACGGAATTGTTAACTCATCTGCGAATAAAAAGCGAAGAAATACACTTGTCAATAAAGTAGAGAAGGGGATAAATAAGAACGATAACTACAACAGGCTCTCTGAAGTTGAAATTGATATTCCGATCCTTGATAAAAAACAAAATGATGCAGGGGGAACCGAAAAATTTAACAATTTATCGATTAGAATTGATACACAGAATGACCCCAGTGTTGATGAATATGGTAAAGCTGTGAGGTCGATTTTCACGGGTAACGAAATATTGATTTATAAAAGGCACCCGCAGTTTGAAAAAAGAATTAACGTTGAGTATGGAGTAGAGATCATTACTTCGAAGGTTATTTCATATCTGGCGAATGAGGTCATCACACACTATTCTACACTTGATTTAAATGGTCATAGTGAAAGATCCGGTTCCACTTACTACTCAGATTTTGTTACACTCGTTTATGACTTTGAAAGCAGTATTAAAGTTCTTGAAGGTAAAAAATTAACTGAGCTGAGTTACTAATATATATCAGTATAACAGCTATGGAGGATAAAATAAATATTCCGACAATGATTTCAGTATATACACTACAATCAAATATATTCAACAAGTTTAAGCTGGCTTCCATTAAATGAGGCAAGAATGGAAGAGTGCACGCTTCCTTCTCACATTTATTAACAAAAATAATAACAATGAAAAAAAATATAATAGTAAATGTATTAGATAAAAATTCAGAGCTAAAACCTGAATTTCAAAAACTAGTGTTAGAAATACTCAACAGTAAAGAAATAAAACCGAAGGATGATTTAGAATTATTATCAGAAACAGGAAATCTATCTATTAAAAATTGCAGTAATGATGAGGTATTTCTAATAAATGAGAAATTTCCTAAAGGGAATTTTGATTTTTATTTTGTGAATGATTATTCCTTTGCTTTCATAAAGTTCAGGAATAATTGTTCAATAAGTGAATGGAGAAAGGCTGAATTATCGAGAGTATTTTATGGCTACAATGTATTTCCTAATGGGTTTGCTATTATGGTAAACAAGGAAACAATTATAACCCAATCCGACAGTGTCGATGTAAACGATATGGAAAAATTTCTGTCAGATAAAATTGCACACGATGCATTTTATTGTTCAAGAACTGATGAATCTTCATATATAAAAGGTACTTTTTTTCCTTTTATTGGGTATGATGAAAACAAAGAAGTTGCTGCATTGATTATTTATCATGAAAAAGATTTTCCAAAAAAGACGGATGTAAAATAATAAACTCAGAGGGGATGTAATTCCCCTCTGGGAGCACCCTGATACTTCATGAATATAAAAGAAATTTTAATCCTAATACAGAAGAAGAAATTATAAATAAAAAGGTATAATAGCTATGAAAGATAAACCAACAACAATGAATGTAAACATCGCTCAAGCGAACCCATACCAGGAGTTTAAATTGCTTTCAATAAACGAAGCAAGAAAAAGACTCGGTATCAGAAGAGGAAATCTCTTAAAGTTAATCAGAGATAAAAAACTGATTTCAAAAATCATTAACAGTAAAATTTACGTTCCTGTTCAAAGTATCATTACTTATGTAAACAGCTTCGATGCAGAAGAGTATCAGGCGGAACAAGCAAATATAGTGACTTCAAAGAAGGGAGGCGAACGTGAGAAGAAACATTCTTCACTATATCAAACAATGAAATCAAGAATTAAAAAATAAAAATGGCTACTATATTTACTGTCAATAATTCTATTCGCCTGGAATATAGAAAAAGGGGAAAGGTAATAAGGGAAAATCTGAAACTTACGCCTACACCCGAAGACTGGAAGAAGGCAAATGAATTAAAGAAACAAGCTGAGCTGTTGTATGAAACTGAAAACGGCAACTCAGCATTTAAAAAACTTTTAAAAAAGGAGATAGAAAGTAGTTCATTAGCTTTGAGTGAGGCTATTGAAAGATACCAAAACCACTTAACGTTGACTTCAGAAACACATCAGAAGAACTTTGTCTATGCAATGGGTAAATTCCTTCACGTTGTAGATAATGATATAAACATTGATAAGATTACTTCATCAGATGTTGTAAGGTATTTAAAACTTCTTAAAGATTCTGTATCCAATGGCACAGTAAGAACATATTATACTTATATCAGACTCTTTTTTAATTATCTATGCAAAGAAGACTTCCTCGATAAATCTCCTTGCCGGAACGTAAAAAATCCTGCTGAGGAAGAGAAGGAAATAATAACTTTTGATGAAAATATGAAGGATCAGATATTTGAAGCAGCTAAGATTAAAGACCCTCAGTTCTATTTAGCACTTAAGTTCCTCATACTGACCGGAATGAGACCTAATGATGCAGTTATTATGAAAGTAAAGAACTTTGATTTTGAAGAAAACGAGTTGAAGTTCAGAATCTCTAAAACAAAGAATATTATTAGCTTTCCGATTTATCCAAAACTGGAGAAATTCTTAAACGAAGAGCTTCGTGAAGTTTTTGAAAAGGATTCCGAAACTCTGTTGTTTGAAAACCTTACAGTTGATACTTTGGGGCAGAAGTTTCGCAGGCTAAAGAAAGGTTTAGGATTGCCGAATAATTATTCTCTAAACCTGAAATCTTACCGCAAAACATTTGCTTCAGAAATGCTGAAGTTAGGTGTAAGGCTGGAATATGTTAGCTACATGCTGGGCCATAAGAAGCTCCAGACAACTAAGAAATACTATACAAAGATTAATCCTTCTAGTATTAGAGATGAGATTATGAAAGCAGGACGAGTTCATAGGGAGGATGCAGACTAAAACTTGCAGTTCACTACTATTTCACTACTATATATACAAAGAAGCCTGAAAAAACTTAATTTTCAGGCTTCTTTTTAAACTTTTGTCGTCTTTTGATTAATTCTGTGACAGTCAGGCGTTCTAACCAACTGAACTACGACTCCATTGGTATAATCTGTAATTTAGTCAGTTTTTACGACTTTTGCAATGGAGAAAATACACAGATTTATCAATATTTTGCAATTTTCATTTTGTAATACATATATTTTTATACATTTAATTTTACTTATCTTAGCAATAAGTTTCTTTTATTATACATCCGGCTATGAGAAAGCTAAAAAACATACTTCTTCTTACCTCAATCTTTATAATCACAGTTGCGTTCAATTTTCAGGATAATCCTCCGAGCGGCTGGTATCAGCAGTTTTTGCCGGGTACAGTAGGTGGAAATATTGTTGATATGACTTTCACAGATAGCCTTAATGGCTATATTGTTACTGACGCAGGATTTGGAAATAATAATTACATTTTAAAGACAACTAACGGCGGAGATAACTGGAATATTGTTGTAACCAATAGCGAACCATTTGTAAGAGTTATTTTTTTAAATCAGAATGTCGGGTTTACCAATGCATTTCATAAATTATATAAGACAACAAACGTAGGTTAAACTGGAATATAATTACTCTCCCTGGTGACCTATTAGGGAGCGACATGTATGTACTGAATGAGGATACAATATGGTTGGCAGATCCGGGTAGTCTTACGGGCGGAGTATTCCGCACGACGAACGGGGGAGGAAGCTGGGTACAGCAGGCAAGCTTTTCTGTAAATCCGGATAAAATTTATTTCTATAATGCAAGAATAGGATATATAGGGAATGTAGATGTTCATTATATCAGGAAGACAACTGACGCTGGTGCAACATGGAATTTAATTGTATCTAATGAAAGTTTTAAAGATATATATTTTATTGACAGCTTAACAGGATGGAGAGCTTACGCCGGTATGAATAAAACAACAGATGGCGGGATAAGTTGGATAAATCAGCCAATGCCTCCGATTATAGGCGGTATTACTGAGTTAACGAAATTTTCAGTACTAAATAAAGACACAATCTGGGGAGTGGGGGGAGCAGCTCAGTATCCAAATCTTCAGGTAAGAGGAGTTATATATACAACGACAAATGGAGGAAGTAACTGGTTCTACCAAGTTCCTGATACAACAATACGTTTGCCTGAATACACGAATATTGAATTTATAAATAAACTCTAGGGGTGGGCTTATTCTTATTATGGCGGCATTCATACTAAAGTAGGCGGAGACCCGATAACATCAGTAAATCCGATATCGTCAGAAATTCCGAAAAAATTTAAACTTGAGCAAAATTACCCGAACCCGTTCAATCCTTCAACAATCATCAATTATCAGTTAACAATTAACAGTTTTGTTACTCTTAAAGTTTTTGATTTACAGGGAAAGGAAGTTCAAACTTTTGTAAGTAAAAAACAGCCCGCAGCCTCATACTCTGTAGAATTTAATGGAACAAATTTATCTTCAGGAATATATTTTTACACATTTCAGACGCAATACTTTAAAGAAACAAAAAAAATGATGCTGGTAAAATAGTAAAACTTCTTATAAATCCTGCTACAACTAAAAATAATTTCGTACCGAAAATTAATTTTCATCCCTACTAATAGGGAAGATTTTCTTTAATTAAAAATTTATTCTAGTTATATTAACTTGGGTGGTTGAAAGTTAATAAGGTTCGTAAAGTTTGTAAAGGGAAGGTTAGTATTTCTTATTTTGCAGAAATCCGTCAAAAACCCGTCAAGATTTAGAAAAGTAAAATATTTACACCGAAGGTTCGCCATGGCGAATTGTTTTTTCAATACCGGGTTTCAAAAAATCCGACTTTTAAGCAATGAACAATTAACGATTAACAATTAACAGAAAACGCGACCATTTCCCGACTTTATCTGTGCAATCATATAAATCATAATTATCTGTGCTCAAAAATCCGACTTTTTCCCGACCAAATTTAAAATCTGAAATTAAAGAAAACACGGTTTATTTATAATTATGACGCAACTGTTGATACAAAGTAAATGTTACTTATCAAGTGAAAGGTTTATTAAGTTCATAAAATTTATAAAGTATAATGTAACTTGAAAAAGTCTAATTTGAAAATATTTTTACTGATTGCTATTGCAGGGATGTCAGTTTCTTTTACCGGAAATTCTTCCTATAAAAAAACGACTAATACTGCTGGACTGCCATATTTATCAGAGCCTAAGAGAGCATTATTTCCATATTCACCCGCTGATGATAAATTTATGCTGGGTGCTTTTAAAGACGGTATGGACTTAAACTTTAACTATATATCCGATACGTTGGGATTTAATCTATGGCATCTTTATACCGGCAATACACAAAAATCAGATACAAGCAGAGTATATCCAACGGGCTGGCTGAACTTTGTCAGCTCCGATACACTTTTTGCTGATTCTATAGATTATGTACCTCATATAATAAAGAAGATGAATGAAATAGGAAGCCATAATATGATGGCGCTGATGATGAGACCTAAAATCGAATGGCTTTGTTACGGTCAGAGAAGCGATTATCAATGCGAAGATGTAAGCCCGGCCAGCCCGCTATGGTTCTATGCATTTAATGACAGACTTACAGGAAGAGATGTGCAGGATAGCAATTCAATGGTAAGATATTGTAAAAAAAATTCAGATGAAGCAGGGTGGGTAGTTAAACGGCTAAAGGCAAATACTGAGCAATCTAATAATGGAAATTACAGGGGAGATGCATATTGTAAATGGTTTATAAAGCCAAAGATAAGAATACCATACAATGTAGTAACAAGCTCGCCTGAAGCAAAAATCTGCAGAGTAGTTGTAATTGCCGAAGACGGAAAAACAATACTGAAAGATACAGATATAAAAGCGAAGTACTTTAAAAATTCTTCCGGCGGCTATACGGGAAGTTATATTGAAGAGTTTAATTTTCCTAAGGATACAAATCTTACAATAAAAGGTAACTGGGGGAGAAATGATAAATTCCATGCAAGGGGAGAACAAGAAGAAACTTCGCGATTTATAGGAAACCGCTCAGATATACAAATTTATTGGTATGGTGAATGTGATATGTGGATTGATTATGTAAGAGTAGATAATGATGTAGCAGATGGTCTGTTTAAAGGCATGTACGATAAATGGCTTAGATGGGAAGGAGAAATAATAAAGCAGTCTCCGGGAAGTGCTTACAACTTTTACATTGAACTGTTTGATTTTAACAATATACCATGTATGTCTTATACGGCAGGAAAGCTTGATTCGATAGTTTATAATTCACCTGCAGGCAAACATGTAAATCTACTTTGCATTCCTGCAACTATAAATTATGCCTGCCATGTACCATGGGCAGATAGAATGAGAGTATATAATGCGGAAAATATAAAAGAGAATTTAATCGATAAGCTTGGTGCGCATCAGTTTTTATTAGCCTCATACCCTTTCAATTCTGCAAGGCATTATCGCGAAAAATATAATCCTCCTTATGAGACATGGAGCAGAATTCCTAATACTCTTCCCAGGCATACAGGAACAGGTACACTTGCCCGGGATGAGGCACCTTTAAGCTACGATGACTGGCTTCAGTCAACTTTAGACAGCATACCTTATTCATTTGAAGAAGGTTATACGGGAGAAGTAGCCCGATGGCCTGGAGGAGAAAATGATCCGGGCGGATTAAGGTACACTCTTCAGCTTGGCGATAAAATTTCGAAAAATACGGGGTTACCTTTTATTTTTAATCTTCAGGCGCACTTATGGTTTAATGGAGGATTTAACTTAACAAATGAAAAAGCTACGGAAGAAACAGATAATTTCGGTGAAGTGCAAAGGGAACCTACTAATGAGGAGCTTAACCTGACCGCTAATCTTGCGATTGCATACGGAGCAAAAGGATTAATATATTTTCAATATACTTCAGAAGCAGATACCGGAACAAGGAATTATGACAGAGGAATTGTTGAACCAAACAGAACTCCGCGCTATAAAAATGTTTACGGGCAATATAAATGGAAGCAGATAATAGATATATCCGACAGAGTAAAAAAATGGGAACCGTATGTTATGAGTTTTGATAATATTAACAGACACTCGTATATATACAGAACGGAAAATAATATAATGCGAAGAGATTCTTATGTAGAAGATTTGGTAAGCTCAGTTAATGGTATAGATGAAACTGTATCTAAGAGATATCTGCAGTTATCTGTATTTAAAGATAACTCAGGTATAAATTATTTTATGGTGGTGAACAGAAGATGCTCGCCGGTGAGGGAAGGCAGAGAAGACGGCAGCAGAAATGTAAGAATTTTATTCGATATGAATGATGCAGCTTTTTCAAATGCTAACAGATGGAGGATAATAGATTTATTTACTAACAGTACTGTTCTTGAATTTGATAAAAAAAGTACCGGAAATATTGATTTAGGATTATTCCAACCGGGTGAAGGAAAACTTTACAAGTTAGAAAAAGTGAATTAATTATAAAAACAAATCATACCTCTGCTCTGTAACGTTCTTACCAAACTCGTTTGATTCTTTTTCTTCGCTGAGTTCAAATCCGTATTTCAGATAAATTGAGGAAGCGGTTTTTAATTCGTCGGTAGTCCATAGATAACATTGTCTGTAATTTTTTTCTTTAACGAATTCCATAAATAAATCCATCAGTTTTTTTCCAAGCCCGATGCCTCTGTATTCAGGTTCAATTATGTAATAGCGCAGCTGGGCAGTTTGTTTTCCCCTGTTCATTAATAAAAGCGAACCGATGATTTTATTGTTGTGTTCGCAAATCCATATACGTTCACATTCCGGATTATAATTTTTGAAAAATTCAGTTAATCCTTCTGCTACATACGCTTCGAAAGAAATGCCATAGCCGCATTCATTGTGATGAAAAATTCCGTGCAGATAAGTAATGTAACCTATATCTCCGGCTTTAAGCTCAGTGCGGATTTTAATATCGTTAATTAAAATACCCATATACAATAATAATGCAAAATACTCATTATTGAAATTAAAAAAATATTTATGTAGCTTAATTTATACATAAGGGCTTATGTAAAATTTAAATTATATGGAAAAATTTTATAAGACTATTTTAATTGCCCTCTCACTTGCAATATGCAGCGGACTTTTCTCTCAAACTAATCCATCTGCAAAACCTAAAGATTTTACTTCACTTCCGAGTGTCAAATGGAAATTTAAGACAGAGCAGCCGTTTATTTCTTCACCTGTAATTGATGGAAATATTGTTTACGCAGGTAACTTTGACGGGAATTTATATGCTCTGGAATTAAAATCTGGAAAAATAATTTGGAAATTTAAAACCGATGGTGATATACGTTCAACAGTTACAATTTCAGAAAACAAGTTATACCTGACGAGCGGCGACGGTAACTTATACGCTTTGGATAAATCAAACGGAACAGTAATCTGGAAATTCGCAGCATCAGATAAAAAATATGATCCCTACGATTATCATCAGTCTTCACCCGTTCTTTACAATAATATTTTATATTTTGGAATGGGTGACGGAAAAGTTTATGCCGTAAATGCAAGCGATGGTAAAGAAGTGTGGAGCTATCAAACGGGCGATGTAGTGCATTCCACTCCGGCAATCTTAAAAGACAAACTATACATTGGTTCGTTCGATGGTAATGTATACGGATTTAATGCTGCGGATGGAAATTTTTTATGGAAATTCAAAACAGTGGGGCATAGTTATTTTCCGAAAGGTGAAGTTCAATTCTCGCCAACTGCAATTAATATTACTGTCTATATAGCTGCGCGTGATTATAATCTTTATGCAATCGATTATGAAAAAGGTGTCTGCAGATGGAACAGGGAATTTCCGGCCGGCTGGCCAACTACAGTGAGCTATACACCGGATAGAGATTCTTTAATAATTCTCGGCACATCCGATCCGAAGCATCTGTATGCAATTCACAGAGCATCAGAGAAAACATTTTGGGATTTAAATCTTAAGTCACAGGTATTCGGAAAATGTGCTTACAGTGAAAACATGATTTACATAGGTACTCTCATAGGTAAATTTCATGCAGTCGATATAAACACAGGTGAAATAAAATGGACATTCAACACTGAAGGACATAATGCAAACCATTTAAAATATTTTACTGCGGAGGATAATTACCGCGATGATATTCTTTCTATTTTAAAATCAGACGAAGAGTTTGTTACTGCAGGTTATAGCTGCGGAGCAATTTATTCAACGGCTGCAATAACGAATGATGAAATAATTTTCAGCAGTGCCGATGGGACAATATATTGCCTTGGAAGATAACACACTCACTTTCGCCTTTTAGTTCAGCATTGTAATATTTAGTTTCTCAAAAAATTTTACAATGCTGAACTTTCTTTCCGATATTCTTAAAATCGAATCAACTACCGGTTCCGAAAATACTCTCGCTTGTTTCATAGCAGAGAAATACACTCCCAAGGGAATGACGTGCAAAATTCAGGATACCGATGACGGCCGGGTAAATTTATTCTTTACCATAGGTGAACCGAAGATTGTTTTTAATTCGCATTTAGATACAGTGCCGCCTTACATTTCACCTACATTCACCGATGAGATAATTTACGGACGAGGTTCCTGTGATGCGAAAGGACAGCTTGCTTATCTTTGGCAGGCAGCAAATGAGCTGATTGAAGAGGGAGAAAAAGATTTCGGACTGCTGATGACTTTCGGCGAGGAGACAGGTTCAGCAGGCGCAAAGGAAGCAAATAAGCTTCTTACTGATACAGAGTATATTATAGTCGGTGAGCCTACCGAAAACAAACTTATTCTGGCATCAAAAGGTACAAACCTTATCAAGGTAACAATCAGAGGGAAGAACTGTCACTCCGGTTATCCGCAGTTCGGTGATAATGCTATCAACAGAATGAGAAAATTTCTTGACCGGCTTGATAATATCGGTTTTCCGGTTGATGATATTATGGGAGAAACGACTTATAATATCGGCTGGCTGAAATCTGATAACGCTCAGAACGTAGTGCCTGACCTTGTTACATTCAATCTTTTTATCCGGACTACATTTGCAAGCCACGATACCTTTAAAGAAAAACTTGAAAGCATTAAAGATGAAACAGGTGAAGGTATGATTGAGCTTGAGTATCCGTTCAGTAAAGGTCCTTTGAAATTTCATTCAGTAGAAGGATTTGAAACGGGAGTTGTTGCCTACGGCACCGATGCTCCTTCGTTCACGAACGTCCCCAATAAAATTTTATACGGTCCCGGTACAATACTCGTTGCCCATACTAATGATGAACATGTTTATATAAAAGACTTGTACAGAGCCGTTGAAGATGTAAAGAAGATTTTCAGGAAGCTGAAAGAGGATTAAATTAATAATCCTCTTATAATAAAATATTTAAGCTGCTTTCAATTTAGTTTTGTAAATACTTCTGCTTTGCAGTAAAGCATCTATAGAAAACATTCCACTGCCTTTAATAAACACAATCAATGCAAGGGCTGAATATAATATGTGATATTCAAATCCTTCACCGGCTTGATTACCAAACCAATTCATAAAAAATCCGTTAGCAAAGTGAGTAGTTGCAACTGCACCTATCATGGTAGAAATAAGAAGAAGCGAGTTTAATCTTCCGGCAAACCCAAGAATTAATAAAACTGAGCCGACACTTTCTGTAAGAATAACTACAAGTGAGATAATAAAAGGAATGCCTAATGTTCCTGTCAAGAAATTTAA
Organism: Ignavibacteria bacterium; assembly: GCA_041859205.1. GTDB lineage: Bacteria > Bacteroidota > Ignavibacteria > Tepidaquicellales > Tepidaquicellaceae > JAFDZO01. Next base: position 21,192 of record JBHEKU010000177.1, read on the forward strand.
TGTACCGCTGAATCCGTATCCGCCGAACCATCCGAGAAGCTTTTGCGCCCCGTGAGGAAGCATTACAAGACCAATGACTAATCTTGTAATAAGAGCGATGTAATCATTTGAATCTGTTTTGATAAGTCTGTGTAACATAATAATGAAGTTTGATTTTTAAGATACTTCAAAATTATGTTTAAAGAATTAAATCACCAATGAAGCAGATTAATAAATACTCTTAATGTAGATTAAGAGTTGAATTACAATTCTTTTTTCATTTTGCTGAGAAATTCCGGTGTAACGCCTATGTAAGAAGCTATTTGATTCTGAGGAACGCGCTGTTCTAATGTCGGATATTTTTCTATAAAAGATAAATATCTTTCTTTTGCCGACTGGCTTAAGTGAAGCAGAACTCTTCTTTGTTTTACTACGAATGAGTTCTGAAATAATATTCTGAACATCCTTTCAAACTTAGGTATTTGTATATAAAGTTTTTCCATCTCTATCTTTTCTATTCTGAAAAGTTCGGAGTCTTCTATCGCATCAATGCTTAATGTTGCAGGTTCTCCTGTGAGAAACGCGTATGCATCAGATATCCACCAGTCTTCCATTGCGAAGTGCGATATATGCTCTAAGCCGTTATTATCAAGATAGTATGCTTTCAGACAGCCGGATATCACATAATTTTCGTAGTTGCACGGCTCACCTGCTTCAACCAGAAATTGCTTTCTGCTAATCCTTTTGTATTTTAAAAAAGAACAGAAATATTCCTGTTCATCTTTGGTAAGCTCTATGAATTTGGCAATGTGATTTAATATTTGTTTGTAGTTTTTATTCATTTTAAATATTTATTCAGATTACTTTTTTCGCATCCTGAAAATGCTGTCAGCTCTTCAATTCTCTTCTTAAAAATCTCTTTGAAGTTTTTATCAGGCTTCGCTTTATCCTCAAACCAGAGATTTATTATTCTAAATAAGTTATTTCCTCTATCTGCTTTTGCATCTAATCTTCCTATGAACTTATCACCATAAACAATTGGCAACACATAATAACCAAATTTTCTTTTAGCAGCGGGGACGTAGCACTCAATTACGTAATCAAAATCAAAAAGAGTTTTTAATCTCTTCCTTTGAATTACGAGATTATCAAAGGGTGACAAAATGTGTACGTCTTTCACGAATTCTTTTTTGCTTAGCTGCTTAAGATTTTCTTTTGTTGTGTAATATTTTTCATCTTCTACTCCGTTTATTTTTACAGGAATTATTTTCTTTTCCTCAGCTAATCTGTTTATAACGCTTAGCGGAATTTTAGAATCACCTCTTCTTAAATAAAACATTTCTTTCTGTGACGCGAAGCCGTTTGCATTGATGGAATTAAAAGTTAAATGCTCACAATGTTCTTCGTAGGTCGGAACAGTAATATCAATTTTCTTTGGGAGAACTCTTTCAGTTAAATCATAAACCTTTTGAAAATTTTTCCTTTCGGCCACCATAAACTCACCTGCATGGAATAAATACTCGAGCGCTTCCTTTGCCGGCTTCCAGTCCCACCAGCCTGATTTTATTCTCGGCGGATGTTCAAAATCTTTTGACTGAAGCGGTCCTTCATTTGTTATTCTGTCTCTTGCAAAATCTATTATCTTTCTATTTTTCTTTGCCCATGCTTTGTATCTCTCTTTATAATTTCCTTTTCTCAGCAAGGAGAATCTGTAATCTTTCATAGGAAGAAACGCAGCAGCGTGGCTCCAGTATTCAAAAATTTTCTTCTCCTTCATTAAATCATCAAGCATTGATTTTTTATAAGCGGGGAGTCTTGTCCATAAAATATGATGATGAGCCCGCTCTACAATTGAGATTGTATCTATCTGAACGTACCCAATCTTTTCAATAATCTTGTGTAAATCTTTTTTGGTATGATGGTTATCTCTTTCGAGCAGCTTCTGATTTTTGAGTGCTAAGAAGCGCGCATCTTCAAGTGATAATTCTATAGATGGCTTCATATCTTCGGAAAAGCTCCTAACTGCATAAACAAAGTAAGAAAATCATTTTCATCCCATGCTTTAATTATTTTGACGTCTTTGATTTGCAGTATTGCATTTGCCCGCCACTCAACATGTTTACCTGTGGGAGGAACTCCAAGAAAATTTCCTTTGTGTGTTCCGCTCCATATATTATGAACAGTGACTAAATCATTTTCACAGACAAAAAATTCGCAGTTAACTTTTATATCGGGAAAGGCAACGAAGAAGTTCTGCTGAATAATTTGTTTCTGTCCTTCAAGTCCGCGTGACTCACCGTTATGAATAAAGTCCTCAGTAAGAAAATCTCCTATGGCATCAAGATTTTTTTGATTGATTACTACGTCATAAAAATTTTTAACTATATCAGAATTTGCCGGCATAAATTATTTTTTTTGCTGTTGTTCGTACAGGTCAAGTATCCACTTAGGTTCATCGGGGTCAGGTTTCGGTTTCATTCCCTGCGCAATCATCCATCTGTGAAGCCATGAGCGCCCCCACTTCATTTGGCCGTCAGGCATTGAGTAAGCAGAGTCAGTCATTGCTTCATCCAGAGATATAAATTCATATCCCCGATTTTTGAACATAGAAATTACTTTATCGAAGTGATCTGCGTTCAGCATGTTTGCATGCACAAGTAAGGTCTGGCTTACCTGTCTTCCTAAAAAATCCTGCGAAAGATTTTCAAAGAAGTCAGCCATCATATTCATATACTCTAAATAAGATGCAGCGATTGAATCGGCAAGCTGCTTGTTATTATCTTTAACTGCGTTTAAATAACATGCAGCGAAAAGCCAGTCGCTGTTATCAAGTGTAACAGGCGCAACAATATATCCCCGCTCTTTCAAAAATTTATCAAGCGAATCTTTCTGTTCAATGGTTTTACCTGTGTATAAGAACGGATGTCGGTAGTATTTCATCTTCTTCCCGGCATCTTCCATTAATTTAATTACAAGAGGCTCACCTTTTATAACATCTTCTTCGTATTTCTGCAAGCCCACTTTACCGATATCGGAGTGCGCATAGGTATGATTCCCTAAATCATGCCCGTCAGCAAGCCATTTCTTTAATTGAGCAACTCTCAGTCCGGAGTTACTGTCAACATCGGTTTTACCTGCGTTTACAAATCCGGTAAGCTTAATATTGTTGTTCTTTAAAATCTTTAAGAGATGATCAGTTGTATAAATGCAGTCATCAATATTTAAGTGCGGAGAGGGAAGGTCATCAAATGTTATTGCAATTTTCTTCTGAGCGAAAGAAACATTGCTGATGATGAGAATAAGAAACATTATTATTTTTTTCATGAAGTAACTTATATTTTTTGTAAAGAATATTACAGTAATAAATATTTCTATTGATTATAATATGTTATTTAAAGCGTGTTACTCAAAAATGTTGGTAAATTTCCAGCCGATTTTCATTCTATCAATTCCCGAAATAACTTTGATTTTCATTTAAAAATGAAGAATTCACTAATGTTAATTCTCTAATTGCTGCTGATTTTCATCTGATTATATTGATAATTTTTCTTTTGAAAACCGGAATTATCAGTATACCTTTGTAACAGATTTAGTTATTAATGAAATCTAATCAAATGATGAAAACTGCATTACCATTTTTCCTGTTCATTAAATCTCTTCATTCGGGTAATGTAACCTTTTTGTCATTTCCGGATTTATCAAATAAGTACTTTAAAAAATTTAATTCCAAAATTTCTAACCCCTCTTTTATGCTGCGCCGGGCAGCTATCCAATTTGCAAGGCAGATACGGGCAATAAATCAGTTCCTGAATCCTGTTACAGCTAACTCCGGGAATAATGAAACATTTTGTTCTTCCCTAAAATTTAAACATCTGATTATAAGCGCTGCAAATGCAGGCTTGTGTGAACAAATTCTGATACCTAATCCAAGCTGTAACAGGTCGAACTGTGCCGGACAAATTGAAAGCAATTTCCGGATACTAGCTGTATGAGTATAGTTTCATATTTTACTTATGAAATTCTAAACCAAACGGACAAAAATTAAACCGGAGTAATGTATCCCGCTAAGGGAGCAGCCGGGCAGAAAAATAAATGAACTCATTAACCTATTACCCAAATACCTATTCCATGAATCAACCGGATAAAAATACATCTGCAGATAAACCTGTTAAAATGCGCAGCAGGTCCGCAGTAATAATTTCGGAATTAATATGTATCTACTCTCTGGATTCGATCTGCTGCGAAAATTTTTTAGTGAAATGGATAAAAAGGATTTTCAATAGAACATTTAACAGAACCGATGCTCAAATAAAATAGTTGTATTTATCCTTGCTCTTTTAGATGTATTGTATGGATGTATCGTATTTGTTCACCGGGAAAAAAATCCGGTAGTGCATTTTTAACGTAATTACAATGATTATTAATTTAGAAAAAAATAAGATGGAAGTACTTAAAAAAATAGTAAAGGGGTTTCTTTTCGTTGTGCTTTTTCTTGTAGCGATTTATGCTTTGTTTGATATTCTCTCATGGTCGTGATTTAAGTTTAAAATCCGAAGGAACCTTTTCTTCGTAAATGAATTAGATAGTTAAGAAATAAATAAAAAATATAAGGGGGACTAAATTGGGAAACATTTTTCTTCTCATTTCCAATGGATTTATGAAAAGCCTTCTCCAGGGCTTTTCAGCAGTAGTTGTCGCAGGAATTCTTTTTTACGTTTTACTTGGGTTAATTTAAATCGTGTTAAATTTAACGTGTGCAGAAAGCGCTTTATCATTGGACGATAGAGCGCTTTTTTTTTACGCCTCAAACCGCAACTAAAAATTGTTGAATATATGGCACCGAAATTGCAATTTTTGTGGTTTTTGTCATAATCATAAACACCAAGGGGGAACGTTTGGGTAACATTTTTCTTCTCATTTCTAACGGCTTTATGAAAAGCCTGTTACGCGGATTTTCAGTTTTAGTTATTAGTTTATTAATAGTTTATGTGATATTCGGACTGTTTGATATAGTTTAGTTCACAGGGGGTTTTACAATGGGCGCCAGGCTTTAATCAAAGTTAGCGCCCTTTCTTTTTCTGAAATTAGCAGTTTTGATACTTCCAATGCCGTGACTTTCCTTGGGCAAGCCACTCCAGCGCCTGCTCCATTCTTTTATCACGGGTTGCCTCAGTTTTGGCTTCGGTTATCCATTCCACATATTCCTTTTTCTTTGAGTAGGTGAACTCATCAAATACTTTCTTTGCAGCCTTATTTTTACTCAATGCCTTTGTAAAATAATCCGGGATTTCCAGCTCATTTTTTGCTTCCGGAGAAGCTTTTTTCTTAGGCGGCAATTTTATTCCTTCTTTGTTTAATCTGGCAGCTTCCTTTATATATTTGATAAGGATTTTATCCGCCGGCAAATCTTTCATGCTGGTTATTCTGCCGAAGTGCCCCATAGCCTGCTCGCGCCCGACATCCAATATTTTATCGGAGTCATTCATTATTGAGCCCTTCCAGAAACTCACTGCCACGTGCTCTTTAAAAGAAGCCATACTGCACATCATTTCTCCGAGGTAATCGAAGTGCGGCATGCTCCACTTCATTGTTTCTTCCACATCAGGAACAGCTTTATGAGCGAGTTCACGAACGTGCTCGAGGATTGGTTTTGCAAAGTCCTTTGACTTTTCTATGTATGCGTCTATACGCGGGTCTTTTTTGCCCATGATTTCTATTTAAGATTTAAGATTACATTTGAGAGTAACAAAAAAGTAACATTTTACGAATCAAGATTACTTTTGAGGGTAACAAAAAAGTAACATTTTACAAATTAAGATTGCTTTTGAGAGTAACAAAAAAGTAACATTTTACGATTTAAGATTACTTTCGAGAGTAACAAAAAAGTAACATTTTACGAATTAAGATTACTTTCTGAGAGTAACAAAAAAGTAACATTTTTATTAATTATTGATTACCGGTTTGCCGGTCCCGCTTTAGCGGGATTAATTATCCGAATTAGTCGGAAAAAAGTCGGATTTTCAAAACGCCGGATTGAAAAAACAGTGTTGTCAATTTTACTTTTCATATCTTGACGGGTTTTTGACGGATTTCTGCAAAATAAGAATACTAATCTTTCCTTTACAAACTTTATGAACCTTATTAACCTTCAACCACCTCAGCTAATATAATAAGAATAAATTTTTAATAAAAGAAAATCTTCCCTATTAGTAGGGAAGAAAATTTAATTTAGGCACGAAATTTATTTTGTTTTTTAATTGGAGCAGGATTTATAAGAGGGTATTGCTTATTTTAGTAACATCATTTTTTTTGTTTCTTTAAAATCTCCTGTTTGAAGTGTGTAGAAATAAATTCCTGATGATAAATTTGCTCCGTTAAATTCTACAGAGTATGAGCCTGCTGATTGTTTTTTATTTACAAGTGAGGTTATTTCTTTGCCCTGTAAATCAAAAACTTCTATAGTTACGTAATTCGTAATTTTTAATTGGTAATTGATTTTAGTGGTTGGATTGAATGGATTTGGGTAATTTTGTTCCAGCTTAAATTGTTTTGGAATTTCTGAACTGATAGGATTTACTGATGTTATCGGGTCTCCGCCGACTTTGGTATGAATACCTTTATTATATGCATAAGCCCAGCCTTTGGATTTATCTGTAAATTGAATATTTGTGTATTGAAATATTTCTATAGAAGTATCAGGCACCTGAAAAAACCAATTACTTCCTCCGTTTGTTGTTGTATAAAGTACAGCACGCGTACGATTGCCGGGATAATCATATTTTCCGCCTACACCCCAAATAGTATCTTTATTAACATTTGAAAAATTTGTAAAATTCACAACACCTGAATGTGAAGGCAATTGCTGATTAACCCAATTCAAACCGCCGTTTGAAGTTTTTTTTATTCCTCCCGATGATGCTCTCCAGCCTGTTAAGCTGTCAACAAAATGTATATCAGTAAAGCTTTCACCACTGACAACTATGTTCCAGGTTGCGCCGCCATCTGTCGTCTTCCTGATGTAAGAGCCGGCGTTATTACAGATAAAGCCTATCCTTGCATTATAAAAATAGATGTATGAAGGATTTATTGATAGGGTTAACTGCTGTACCCAGTTTGACCCGCCGTTTGTTGTGCGAAACACTCCTCCTGTAAGACCATCGTTATCTACTACCCACATTGTATCGGAATTCAATAACTCTATATCTTCCATCCTTGTTTGATTGGGAGCATTTATAACAAACCAATTCTCTCCGGCATCAGTAGTTTTATACAAATCGCCGCCGCACATAAACCCTGTAGTATTATTAGCAAATTTTATAGTGCTGAAGTCATCAACTGCTCTGAATTTTATTTCCCAGTTATCTCCGCTGTTTGTTGTTTTTAAAATATATGAAGTATCGCTGATTGAAGCGCTTTCAGTAATTAAAAATCCATTAAGACTATCAAGGAATAGCATATCCGAAATAGACTGCCCGCCTATACTCGGCAGAAACTGTTGATACCAACCGCTTTGAGGATTATCTTTAAATTCAAACGCAATTGTGATTATAAGTATTGAGGAAAGTAGAAGTATGTTTTTTAGCTTTCTCATAGCGGGATGTGGAATAAATGAAACTTATTATTAAGGTAAGTAAAATTAAATGGATAAAAATATCATAGAATGTAGAATTCAGAATGTAGAATGATGAATTGAGATTATCTAAACATGTCAAGTTCACATTAACACAATACTTCCCCCTCCTTTACAAGGAGGGGGACTGAGGGGGCGGTATCATTTTAACCTCACCCCTAACCCCTCTCCTTTGTAAGGAGAGGGTGACTATAACCACGTCAGCCCCGCATTTTTAATGAACTGCTTATACCCTTCAATTTGATTAGATTGCATAATATGAAGATTACAAAAAAGAACTTACTGAATTTTTCCTTAGAGGAGCTGAAGGATATTGCTAAAGAGCTTGGCGATAAGGCTTTCCGCGGTGAGCAGATTTTCGAGGCGCTGCATAAAAGAAACGTTGACGAACTTTCCGAAATAAAAGCTATAGGCGCTCCATTACAAGAAAAACTTGCAGAACATTATTTTATCGGTAAAGATAAGAATCAGCTTGTAACAAACTCAGGTACGGATAAAACACAAAAATTTTTATTTGAGATAGAACCTGACAACAAAGGAAAATCATATTTAATCGAGACTGTATTAATCCGCGAAGAGGGAAGGAACACTGTCTGCGTTTCCACACAGGTCGGATGCAATGTCGGATGCGAGTTCTGCGCAACGGGCAAGATGGGATTTCTGAAAAATCTTTCAGCAGCTGAAATTGTTTCACAGGTCTATCAGGTTAAAAAATTATCAGGCGAGGAAATTACTAACATTGTTTACATGGGTATGGGCGAGCCGTTCCTGAATTATAACAGCATGCTGAAATCTTTAAAAATACTTACGCACCCTAAGGGCATGGATTTATCTTCAAAGAGAATTACAGTTTCCACAGTGGGATTTGTAGATAAGATAAAAAAGTTTGCAGATGATTTAATGGCAGAGGAGAATAAAGAAATAAAAAATGTAAAGCTTGCGCTCTCATTGCACTCCACTGATAACGGCATACGCGAATCAATTATTCCTACCTCTGTAAAAAATAAATTAGGAATGATTTACGATGAGCTGAGTTATTTTTATAAGATGACAAAGAACAAAGTTACCTATGAATATATACATTTTCCTGACCTGAATGATACCGATGATGATGTAAAGAGGCTTGCAAGAATTTCACGCATGATTCCGAGCAATATAAACATTATTCCTTTTCATCCTATCCATTTCGAATTGAAAACACCCTTAAATATTTATAATGGTTCGGATATTGATATTTCACTTTCAAATAAAAAATTAATTGAGTTTATTGCTAAGTTGAAAGATGAAAAGGTTGTGGTGAATTTAAGGTCTAGCGCAGGAGTTGATATTAATGCAGCTTGCGGGCAACTTTCAATTACAAACCAAGGCACTCTCAAAAATAATTAAGAAATAATCTAAGAAAAATTTGTATCAATTAATTTTATTTGGACCTCCCGGAGTGGGCAAAGGAACTCAGGCGGAGATGATAGCGTTAAAATTAAACCTGTTTCATTTATCTACAGGTGAAGTTTTACGAAAGGCAGTATCGGACGGAACGGAACTCGGTAAACAGGCAAAGGTGATAATGGACTCAGGGGCATTGGTCTCCGATGATATTATGATAGGAATAGTACGCGATGCGCTGAAGGCAAATGATAAAGGCGGCGGATTTATACTGGATGGTTTTCCCAGAACGATAGCACAGGCAGAAGCACTGAATATATTATTTGACGAACTTGGATTTAACAATGTAAGAGTATTAAATCTTACAGCAGATGACAGTGAACTGATAACAAGATTATTAAAAAGAGGAAGAAGTGATGATACCGAGGAAACTATTAAACATAGATTAGAGGTTTATTATAATTCCACTGCGCCGGTAAAAGGTGTGTATGATAAGCTTGATGTAGTAACAGACGTGAACGGACTTGGAAGCAAAGAAGACATTAATAAAAAGATACTGGAGATTTTAGAGTAAAGCGAATGCTTTAATTTTAAAAATAATTATTCCCTTAATTTTATTGCCCTCTCTTTTATTCCACCTCAGACGGAAATAAAAACGGATTATATATTTGTAAAGAGTTTTTAATTTATTGCAATTTTAAATATAATCTCATATTTTGTAACAAAATTTTAATATTTGCTTATGTCATCAATTAAAATTACTGAAATCAAAGATAAAGACATCGTAGTTATCGCGCCAAAAGGAAATTTTGTAGGCGGCGATGAAACTGATGAATTAAGAGATACCATTAAAAAGCTCTCTGATGAAGGTAATAAGAAATTAGTAATAGATTTAGGCGAAGTCCTTTATTTAAATTCCACAGCATTAGGTGTATTGATTTCCGCTCATGCAAATTATTCGAAGCGTGAAGGAAAGATTAAGCTTTGCCAGCTTAATAAGAACCTTGAAAACTTATTTGTAATTACCAAATTGGCGTTAATATTCGACTCATATCCTACACAGGAAGAGGCGATACAAAGTTTTTCTTAATAAAAATATAAACTACAAATTTAATTAATTTAAACAATCAAAGACTCTTAGATAAGGGTTAATGGAGGTTAAACTTTAACAATGAAACAGTCAGTCTTTATTACTGTGCTTCTTATAGTTGCATTAGTCGCTTCAATCTTAATTTTTCAATTTGGATTCGGAGCCCCCGGAAATTTTAAAAACCCAGAAAAAACAGTTCCTCTGAATCTTATGGGCGCAGTATATCTTGGCGGTGCAATAGTTCCGATTCTTTTGACCCTTATCATCATGGTTATCACTTTCACTATTGAAAGAATGTTATCTTTAGCCAAAGCTAAAGGAAAAGGACCGATTGAACCATTCCTCAAGAAAGTGCAGTCAGCTTTATTGGAAGGGGATGTGGACGGCGCAATTGCGGCGTGCAACCAGCAGCGGGGCTCGATAGCCAATATCATTAAGCAGGGTCTGGATAGATATCAGACACTTGTTGGTGATAACAGGCTTGAAGCCGAGCAGAAACTTACAGAAGTTTCAGCAGCTGTCGAAGAAGCAATGATGCTTGAGGTACCGCTACTTGAAAGAAACCTGGTTGCCTTATCAACCATCGCTTCTGTTTCAGTGTTAGTTGGTCTTTTCGGAACAGTAGTAGGTATGATCAAATCGTTCCAGGCACTTGTAACAGCAGGTACACCTAATGCTGCAGAACTTTCAGCAGGTATCTCTGAAGCTCTTGTAAATACAGCAGGTGGTCTTCTTGGAGCTATCATCGGAACAATTTCTTACAACTTCTTTGTTACCAAAGTAGGAAACATTACTTATATGATTGACGAAGCAACTTATAACATGCTTCAGATCTTAGCAGTAAAAGGTAAGAAATAATTTTAAGAAATTGTCATTTAACAAGAAAAATTTTAAAAGGAAACAATGGGCAAAAGCAGGTCAATAAAAAAGCCGGGTGTAAAGATAGATATGACTCCCCTTGTGGACGTGATTATGCTTCTGTTAACATTCTTTATGTTGACAGCTACCTTTAAAGCTGAGATGAGCGAAAACATAGAAGTTAAGCTCCCGAAATCTTTAAATGTTGATACCACTAAACTTCCCGAAAAAGACGTAATGACGCTATCGCTTACAAAGCAAGGTGATATTTACGTTGACGTTGATAATTTCAAAGTCAAGAAAGATGTATTTGGAAGCGAGTTCGGTATTGGTGTATATCATCCTGACAGCAGCAGCAAAAGCGAATTTGAGCTTACGCAAAAAATCGCCGGTAAAGATGTTAAACGAGCAGTTAAAGTTCTTAACAAAGAGCAGTTTGAAAAAACGCTTAGCGATTTAAGATTATCTTTAAAAAATATGACTCAGAATAAGTCTGACTTTAAAATTGTACTTAAAGGAGACAAAGATGTTGACTTCGGAGTTGTAGAGGATTTGATGCAGTCTTTGAAAGACACCCGTAATACAAGGTTCTCACTGGTAACGGATATCGATGCCGGAGAGCCGGATAAAAAATAACAAAATAATTTTATAAATTTTTATAAGGAGAATACCTTATGGCTGGTGGAGATTTTGACGCCGGGGATTCCGGGAATAGCCGGAAGAAACAACCCAAATGGAAAAAAGGTAAAAAAGTCGGTGTTCGTATTGATATGACTCCGATGGTTGACGTGATTATGTTGCTTTTAACATTCTTCATGTTGACTACAACCCTTGCTATGCCTCAGGTAATGCAGATTAATTTACCTAAGGGTGATCAGGAAGACAAAGTTAAAGTTGATATGGGTAATGTGCTTTATGTCAGAGTATCTGAAAAAGGCAATATTTATTTCTCCCAGGGTATATCAAACGGAACTGAAGCTTCACCTGAAAATATCAGCTTTGCTAATATGAAGAGTAAGCTTGAACAATTGTATGCAGCAAATAACAATTTGCTTATACTTCTTAAATTCGACAGAAAGATGAAGTATAATACGATGGTTGATATACTTGATGAAATTAATAAAGCTAAGATTGAAAAAAGATATTCATTCATGAAAATGGAAGATATCGATATAGAAATCGTAAAGCGCGCAGAAGGCTAAAAAATAATTTCAATAAAACTGTTGTTGGTCACGCGACTAATGACAATTAATATAGTTTTTCAAAAAGCGAATTCGTGAAAACGGGTTCGCTTTTTTTTATGGTATCAAATTTAGAGAGTTAAAGTTTTGCATCTCTACAGTGAAATTGCCACGCCTTTTAAGGCGTGGATAAAAGGAACTCCCATAGAAGCCCTTTAGGGCAATATGTATTTGGCTAAAGCCAATACAATATTATCTGTTTATCCACCACGCCTTAAAAGGCGTGGCAATTATTGTTCTTTTTGCAACGGAGCTTGGTAAGGAGTATGTGAATATTAAAGGAACTAAAGTTACTCCATACAGTATAAAGTTTTAACCAAACCAAAGCTTTATGGCAGACTTCAACAGCAGTTCGGCAGAAGTAAGCAATACCCGTCATAAAAACCCTCGCAGTAAGACAACAGGCGTACGAATCGACATGACTCCGATGGTCGATGTAATAATGCTTCTCCTCACATTTTTTATGCTTACTACAACTCTTGCATCGCCGCAGGTAATGCAGATAAATCTTCCGAAGGGGGATGAAACAGTTGCAGTAAATATGGGAAATATTTTGAACATCAGAGTTTCAGAGAAGGGAAATATTTTTTTCTCTCAGGGATTTGAAAGCGGCAAAGAAGCAGCGCCGCAAAAAGTTCAGCTATCCGATATGGGTGAAAGGCTGACACAGATATCGAAAGCAAATCCGGATTTACTACTGCTACTGAAGTTTGACAGAAATATAAAGTATAAAACTATGGTAGATATACTTGATGAAGTAAATAATTCTATTGAAAAAGAGAACAGGAGATTTTCAATAAAAAAAATGGAAGATGCTGATATAGAAATTATAAATCTTGCAGAGAACTTTTAAACAATTTTAATCCATATATTCTTGAAAGCGAATTGGTTAAGTCTGATTCGCTTTTTTATTTTAAACCGATTATCACGGATTTTTTAAGTATATTTGTTAGTATATTTATAGAAATTGAGAAAATTATTTTTAATAATTGCACTATTATTTACAGGCTTAAGCTATGCACAGGTTGATAGTACGAAAAAATCAACAGGTGAGAATTCCTATTACGGACGGCGGTATCCTGTTTTTCCTGAAGACCAACAATTTCCGGAAAAAGGTTCTGCAGTACCAATATTTATTCTGTTGTTATTCGGGATTGGAATTTCAGTACTTATAGTATTTATTATCAGGAAAGCCAAAGGCAGCAGAAGCAGGATAATTATCGATGGATTTGAAAGAATATCAGATAAAAGATTGGGTGCGCATAAAATTTCAGGACCTATTTATGTTGGCACTTCGAGTATTTACAGCAAACGCAAAGGCAGCCGCGATGGAAGGAACAAGAACAAAAGTTCAGGCGGCATTGGCGGAGGCTGGTAGTTATTCAATTAACAATTAGCAGTTAACTATTAACAGAATTACTATTCATACGTATACAGTATAAATTAAAGCAATGATAAAAAATTGAGAAAAATATTCAGAGATATATTATTAACATTAGTATTATTATTATTTGCAGGGCTTGGCTACACGCAGGATGAAAATTCTGCTAAGTCTCTCACCGATGCGCCTCCTACAGTAAAAAAATATGTTGTAGATGAAACAGGAACGCTTACGTCATCGCAGATAAATTCTCTGATGACTAAGCTTGTTAACTTTGAAAAGGCAACTACAAATCAGATAATAGTTTATTTAATACCAAGCCTTAACGGCGAGCCGATTGAAAACGTTGCGGTAGAAATTGCCCGCAAAAATAAAATCGGGAAGAAAGATAATAATAACGGAGTGCTGGTACTTGTGGCGATAAAGGACAGGAAGATGCGGATTGAAGTCGGGTACGGGCTTGAAGGCGCGCTGACCGACGCGATATCATCTCAGATAATAAGAAATGATATGCAGCCTGAGTTTAAAAAAGGAAATTATTATGAAGGGCTTGATAAGGCAGTAGATGATATTATTGCAGTAACAAAGGGCGAGTATGCTGCTGATAAAAAAGGAAAGAAAAACGAGACAGGCTCAATAATATTTGTAATCGTAATGTTTTTGATGGTAATTGGTTTTATTATTTTTGCAATCATAAGAAAGGCGTCACGCTTCGGTAAAAGAATGGTAACAGGAAGCAAGGGCAGCGGACTAGGAGATGTGGCTACAGGATTTTTGATAGGCTCTTTATTTAACGGTTCAAGCTGGGGGTCGGGAAGCTCAGGCAGCAGCGGAGATAGTGGATTCGGCGGATTTTCAGGCGGCGGCGGTGATTTCGGCGGCGGCGGCGCAAGCGGTGACTGGTAATTCTTTCAATTAATAATTAGCAGCTAATAATTAATAATTCCGGCTTGTGTATATAAATAAAAACTTTGATTTAAATTTATGAGTAAGAAAGAAATAGAAAAGTTTTTCAGCGATGATGATTTGAAAAAAATCTCACAGGAAATTTCTGAAATAGAAAAACTTACCTCGGGAGAAATTCGTTTAAGCGTGCAGGAAGAAAGAGGCAAACTTGAAAAAGATAAAACTCCGAGGGAGATTGCTTTGCTGGAATTTGTGAGGTTGGAAATGCATAAGACGAAGGACAGAACGGGAGTGCTAATTCATATATTAATTAATGAAAGAAAATTTGAAATTCTTGCAGACGAAGGTATAAATAAAAAAATTGAAGAGCGCATGTGGCATGAAATAAAGGAACAGATGAGAACAGAATTCAGGAAAGCAAATTATCTTGAAGGGGTACTTTTTGCAATAAGACGTATCGGAGAAAAATTGAAAGATGAATTTCCATGTAATGAAGACGATAGTGATGAACTATCCAATGATGTTATAGTAAAATAAATTATTTTTGTTTTTTATCTTATGTTCTCATACTTACCCCGATTTTTTTCTGATTGAAAATAGCATTAGCATACATATTATTCTTTTTTATATCTGCAAAAGTAACTGCACAAACCGATAGTCTTAAAACATTTCCGTTAGACTCATTAAACAATTTAAAATCCACAAGTGATACAGTTAAAGAAACTTTAACTGATTCCATAAAGAATTCTATAAAGAACTCTGTTGACACGCTTAAGCAGGTTCAGTCAGATATTACTGCGCCTATAAATTACTCAGCGCGGGACTCCGCTATCTTCGATGTTAAAGC
>JBHEKU010000001.1:0-8173 GCA_041859205.1 Ignavibacteria bacterium
AATGAAAATTTAATTCTACGCGAGCTTTCATTCGATAAAGAAGAAATCATTCGGAAAGATAATCTTGAAAATTCTTTAAAAAATATTATCGGTACAAATCTCTTCAGGCAGGTGAGTTTTGATTTTGATTTTGAAAAGAAAAGATACCAGCCTGATTTATTGATCAGAGTCGTTGAAAGAAGCTCCAGAAACATTCGAATTTCAGGAAGAGTAGACAACGAAAGAAATCTTCAAGGATATTTTGACATAAGAGATGAGAATTTATTCGGGACCGGTTTAGAAGCCGGAGCATTTTTTGCGGGAGGTTTGCGTAACCAATATTTCGAATTTGAATTTAAATCAAATCAGTTATTTAAATCTCCTTTGACATATGATTTATCTTATTACACAGGATTTAAAAATATATATGAGTATAAAACCTCTATAGATAATGTTAACAATGAGTATGACAGGACACAAACAGGCGAATATAAAAATAAAAAAACCGGCTATAGTATACTTGTTGGTTTACAGGTTGAAAAATTGGGGACAATTTATGGAAAATTGGGATTTGAATATCTTGCTGCGCAAAATCTTACTCCGGTGAATTCATTACGGGAGGAATATAATACACTTAAGTTTAAATTCGGCGGAAACTTTGATACGCGCGATATTCTCCCTTATCCCATGAACGGTTCATTAATAAATTTTTTCTATGAAACGTCACAGAACAGATTAGGAGCTGATATCAGTTACTCAAAATTATTTTTGAATTATGAACAATATGTATCTTTAGGCAGACTTCATACAATAAGACCTAGATTTATATTTGGTTCTGCGGATAAGACTACTCCCCTACCGGAATATTTTACAATCGGTGGAGAGGATTCATTCTATGGTATGGTTGAAGATGAGGCCACAGGAAGACAAATTCTGGAATTTTCACTTGAGTACAGATTTAAATCCCCATTTAAATTCTTCTTTGATACCTACTTCAAAACGCGTTACGATATAGGCAGAATTTGGGACAATACCACTGATGTAAAATTTAAGGATTTGCGTCATGGAATAGGGAGTTCAATATGTTTTGATACTCCTGTCGGTGAATCTAGCTTTTCCGTGGGTAAAACATTTTTAATTCAAAAAGGATTAACTCAGGATTCTTTTATTTTTGGACCATTTACATATTATTTTTCAATAGGATATAAATTTTAATTTCCCCTCTTTTCATCTAAATATTGAAGTTCTTTTTATAACTTAAATAGTTAATTTTCGTATTAACTACCAACTTCACAATTTTAATTAATGCTCTCCGGTAAAATTTCTGAAAATACCGTAAGAACTGCACTGATTTTAATAACTACTTACTTTGTATTAATATTTGGTGCAATTATTCTTAATGTTTATACTAATCCTTTAGGAATTGATGACTCTTTAAAATCACAAATTCCTTCCGGAGAGCATGCAGGTATGTTTGCTTTTGCTCAGGTTAATGCCGGTGGAGTTACGGAGCAGGCCGGAATTAAAGTTGGCGATATTCTGGTAGCGATTAACGGAGAAAGAATAACAAATACTCTTCAGGATCAATTTATATTAAACAAACTGAAACCTAATGAGATTGTTGAGTATACAATAATCAGAGACGGTCAGCCGATAAGTATAAACGTTAAGCCTAGAAAATATTTTCACCTCCTTTTTTACATTTTTGCTCTTCAGGGATTTATATTTCTTCTCATAGGATTTTTAGTCGGCTATTCAGCACCAAAAGAAAAAGCATCTTTGCTTTTCTACTCTTTAGGGATGAGTTGCTCTTTGGGATTTTTAATCTACGGCGGCGTGCAGCTTTATTTTTCAGGCTCATCTTTTATTCTATATAATTGCTTCTTCTTTTCATTACTGTTTCTTCCAATTTTAATACATTTTTTTGCAAGTTATCCCATAGATTACAAGTCAAAGCTCAGGAAGCCTTTAATACTCTTAAATTATCTGTTCATTTTTTTATTACAAATAGCTCTTAACTTAAATGATGTTTATAACTTTGTAGAGCTGCCGATAGTTTTTTACAGATTCATACAGTTTATTAATCTGGCTTATATAATAATTGCATTATTATTCCTGATAAAAGCTTATGTCAAAATCAGATTAGAAGACCTTGCCCTGAAAAAGTCTTTAAGAATTATTTTAATTGGCTTTATCATCGGAGTTTTTGGTCTCATTTATTATTTCATACTGCTTTCATTTATTTATACAACAAGCAATGCTTATAATACTCTTTTCAGAATTCCGACAATTGCAGTGCTTGCAATTCCTCTTTCTTTAGGCTACTCAATTTTTAAATACAGAATTCTTGAGACTGAATTTATTATAAAGAAGAGCCTTGTCTTCGGTATAGTTACGGCTTTTATTGTAGGATTTTATCTTTTAATAGTCTTCTTAATAGATAACTTTGTCTCAGTATATTTTAATACGAATAAGCAAATTCTCACAATTACAGTCGTCATTATCATTACTTTTACCTTCGACTTTGTAAACAAAAAAGCCAAAGATTACATAGATAAAAAACTTTACAGAGAGCGTTACAATTACAGACGCTCGCTTCTGGAGTTTACCACTGAAATACAATATCTTCCCAATATAAAACAAATCATTGAAATTTTTGCGCGTATCGTAAAGAAATCGATGGGAGTGAAAAGAATGGATATTGTGATTAAAGATCTGGCATATTTTAATCTTCTTCAGGAAACAAATTACCTGCAAGACAGACAATTCAGTGATGAAGATGACGATAAAAGTATCCCTTATCTAAAATTATTTACAAAAGATAAAAAATCTAAACTACTATATAGTCTTCAGCTTCAGGAGTTAAAACTAACTGAAACTGAAAAAAAAGTTATTACAGATGCAGGTATTGTTTTATCGGTACCTCTTATTTACGATGATAATTTAATAGGGGCGCTTAACTTCGGACCTAAAGATTCAGGTAAAGCTTACTCTGATGAAGATATTGATCTACTTGAGACATTATCTTCTCACTGCGCAGTGGCTTTTGAAAACTCACGGTTATTAAGGGAAGAATTAGAAAAAAAGAAACTTGACGAAGAGTTGTCGATAGCAAAAAATATTCAGGCAGGTCTGCTTCCTAAACTTACTAAAAAAATTCAAGGTCTGGATATAAATGGCATTTCAATTCCTGCAAAAGAAATAGGAGGAGATTTTTACGATTGCATCGAAATGGGTAATGAAAGATATTTGCTTGTGATAGGAGATGTTTCTGGTAAAGGTATTCCTGCTGCGCTCTACATGGCTAAAATACAGGCGATGATTCAGTATGCCTCAGGCATTTATTCTACTCCTAAAGAAATTTTGCAGGCAGTAAATAATCTAATTTATGAAAGCATTGATAGAAAATCTTTTGTAACAATTGAGCTGGCTATATTTGATTTAAAAAATAAGAAAGTAAAAATATGCCGTGCTGGCCATAATCCGTCTATATCGGTAAAAAAGGATACAATTAACTTTATTACCAATACCGGGATAGGAATAGGATTAGATAAAGAAAAAATCTTCAATGAAAATCTTACAGAAAGTGAACTTGATATAACTCCCGGTGAAACGTTCGTATTCTACACGGACGGACTTACAGAGGCATTCGATGAAAAGAAAGAATTGTATTCACAAAAAAGATTATTTGAAATACTTGGAAAAAACAAAGACTGTGATGCAAATGACTTAACCAAGAAGTGCATTGATGACATAATTTTGTTCAGAGGAAATGCCGAACAAAACGATGATATTACACTGCTTATAGTTAAAACAACGTAAGGAATTACAGCTGTAACATTTTTTAATTTATTGTGTATACAAAGAATATAAATTGCTTATGAAATTCATAAACAAATATTCCGAACAGACCCTCAGATATTTTGTCATAATCATAGGATTAATTACATTCTTAATTTCATCCTATTCTTTCCTTGACAATTCTGTATTCAACAGGATGACAAATGACGATTGTTTATGGATTGATGACTACAATGGTGTTAAAGCAAAGGAATCTTTATTCATTGTTCAGATTGTTCCTGGAGGCGTTACCGATAAAGCAGGTGTTAAAGACGGTGATATACTTGTAGAAATAAACGGCAAAAAATTTAAGGATATAAAAGAAGCTCAATGGCTTATTAATCAGGCTGAATCGGGCGAAGTACTTACATATACACTCGTAAGAGACAATGAAGTTTTAAAACTTTCATTTCAGGCATATAAATTTTTTAATCTTGTTTTAATAGTATCCTTTTTCCTTAGCTTAGGTTTTCTCATCATCGGATTTGTAGTTGGCTATTCGAAGCCGAAAGAAATTACATCCCAAATATTTTTCTTTCTTTCGATGGCATTCGCAATTTCATATTCTCCCGGTCTTGATTATTTTTCAGGTTATCCATGGACGATTGTCTATAGCTATATTGTTCTAAAAGCTATTGGTGGTGCGTTCGTAAATCCGTTATTCATACATTTCTTTATTACTTACCCCATTAAATACGAATTCAAAAGGCGTAAACTTTTCTTATGGATAATTTACGGAGTTAGTATTATTCTTATTCTGCTTACTTTCTTTGTTACTGTTGATATCCCGGGTTTTGCATATTTAAGCGGTATTTATATGTCAATAGGCTTCCATTATCTCATAAAATCTTATCGTAAATCTGAAAGTGAGATAATAAAAAAATCATTCCGTGTTATCATAGGAGGTTTTATTTTAGGATTTATAGGCCTTACTTACTTATTAGTTTATACTGTTTTTGTTAAAAAAGCAACTTTCCTTGTTTCACCATTATGGTTTGCTCCGTTCCTGCTTGTGCTGGCAATACCGGTTTCATTCGGATATTCAATTTTCAAATATAAAATTCTTGATACAGAATTTATTATTAAAAAAGGACTGGTATTCGGTATTCTCACCTCTATAATTGTCCTGTTTTATCTTGGAATTGTGTACACTGCAGATACTATACTTAGCGGCTATATTGGTACAGACAGAAAAGTAATTACTTTCACGGCTATAATCGTAATAACGTTCACCTTTGATTTCTTTAACAAGAGGGCAAAGGATTTTGTAGATAAACAGTTTTATAAAGACAGATATAATTACAGAAAAGCTCTGCTTGATTTTTCTCAGGAGCTTCCAAAAATGAAAAGCATTCGTCAGGTACTGGATAAACTTGGAATATCTGCGAAGCAAATAATGGGAATTGCAAAACTGAACGTATGGATTTATGATGACAGGTATTTGAATATTCTAAAGAAAGAGATTCAGTTAAAAGAAGAAAACAAAACGATTACATTCAAAGATATTTGGTTAGATGAACTGATGATAAAAATATTTAAGGATAATACAGAACCTGTTTTATTATCTGATATAGAAATTGATGAATTAAATCTCAGTGAACAGGATGTAGAGGCAATACGTAAGGCAAATATTTATTTAGCCGTACCAATTTATCTTAAGGATAAGCTAATCGGCGCTTTAAACTTCAGTAAAAAACCATCAGGGAAGGAATACTCAGAAGAAGATCTTGATCTTTTAAAAACAATTGCATCACAGACTGCAATTTCATTTGAAAGCGCAAGACTTCAGTTGGAGGAAGTTGATAAACAAAAAATTGATGAAGAGCTTGGTATAGCCAGAAAAATTCAGGAGAGCTTATTACCCGATAGAGCAATAGAAATTGAAGGTCTCGATTTAACCGGCTCTTCAAGTCCGGCAAAAACTATAGGCGGCGATTTTTATGACTTAATAAAAATCAGTGATAAGAAACTATTAGTAATTGTAGCAGATGTATCAGGTAAGGGTATTCCTGCAGCATTAAATTTATCTAAAGTGCAGGCGATGATTCAGTTCTCAACAAAAATATTTGATTCACCTAAGGATATATTGAAATCGGTAAACAAGCAGATTTACAATAAGATTGACAGAAAGTCATTTGTAACTATTGCCGCAGGATTATTTGATCTGGAAAATATGACGCTGAAAATCTGCAGAGCAGGACATAACCCGACACTTTATGCCAACAAGAATGAAGTAAAAGAAATAAACTCAAAAGGAATTGGTTTAGGTTTGGATAATGCCAAACTCTTCGATGCCAATTTACAGGAAATCGAATTGAAGTTAAATAAAGATGATATATTCTTATTTTATTCGGATGGACTAACTGAGGCAATGAATTCTTTTAAAGAAGAGTTCGGATTAAATAATGTGAAGAGAATATTAAAAGATAATGTTGACGGTAACTCTAATGATATACAAAGAAATCTCATAGATGAAGTGAAGGCTTTCAAAGGAAGCGCTGAACAGAATGATGACATTACACTTGTAACAATAAAAATTAAATAGGCTTCCCTAAGCCACAAATCTCTCAATAATATGATTGCGCGTTACTCAAGAAAACAGGTCAGTGATATCTGGTCTGACGAAGCCCGTTTTAGGATATGGCTTGATATAGAAATACTTGCATGCGAAGCGCAGGCAAACCTTGGCATCATTCCACAATCAGCAGTAAAAAACATCAGAGCAAAAGCAAAGTTCAATACTCAAAAGATACTTCGTATAGAGGAGAAAGTGAAACATGACGTTATTGCTTTTCTTACCAATGTAGGCGAGTATGTCGGAATGGATTCCAGATTTATTCATATGGGAATGACAAGCTCAGATGTTGTTGACACATGTTTATCAGTACAGATGAAACAGGCAGGTGAGATAATTCTCAAAGACTTAATTGACGTGAGGGAGAGCTTAAAGAAGAAGGCAAAAAGGTATAAGTACCTTACGCAAATCGGAAGAACACACGGAGTGCATGCAGAGCCTATAACTCTGGGGCTTAAGTTTGCTTTATGGTACGATGAGATGAACCGAAACATCGAGAGGATGAAAAGAGCAATTGATACGATTTCAGTTGGGCAGATCTCAGGCGCAGTAGGAACATACGAACACCTTTCACCAAAAGTCGAAGCTTACGTTTGTAAGAAACTGGGACTAAAAACTACAAAGATATCAACTCAGATATTGCAAAGAGACAGACATGCAGAGTACATGAATACATTAGCTTTGATTGGTTCATCCATCGAGAAGTTTACAACAGAGATAAGACATCTTCAAAAGACTGAAACGCTTGAACTTGAGGAGTCATTTTCCAAAGGGCAGAAGGGCTCATCGGCTATGCCTCATAAGAAGAATCCAATTACCTGCGAACGGCTTTCCGGAATGGCAAGAGTGCTGAGAGGCAATGCATTAGCTTCAATGGAGAATATTGCACTATGGCATGAAAGAGATATAAGCCACTCATCCGTTGAAAGGATAGTAGTACCGGATTCGACTATACTCACTGATTACGTGCTTTATCAATTCAAGCAAATAATTGATAATATAGTGGTTTACGAAGATAGCATTAAGAAGAATTTAAACCTTACGAACGGATTAATTTTTTCTCAGACTGTTTTGTTAAAGCTGATTGAGAAAAAAATGAAGAGAGAAACTGCATACAAAATTGTACAGGATGTCGCAATGAAATGCTGGAGAGAGAAAATCAGTTTCTTTGATTTACTAAAGAACGATAATGAAGTTAAAAAATACTTAACCGAAAAAGAACTGACTGATATTTTCGATTATTCAAAATCGAAAAAGAACATAGATTTTATTTTTAAAAGAGTGGGACTTTAATCAGTTATGAATTATGAATTATGAATTATAAATTATGAATTATGAATTATGAATTATGAATTATGAATTATGAATTATAAATTATGAATTATAAATTATGAATTATAAATTATATATTATAAATTATTTAATTGCATAATGGAGTTGTGGCCTTATTGTTAGTTACGAATTGAGGAATCCGGTGATTTTCTCTCTTCTGAGGTCTATGAGAATTTATTTAAATCATTGTTGTATGTCAAATTTCCAGTTAATATCATGAGTATCAACCGCAAAATTTTATTATCATTATTTTTCCTGATACAGGGATTGTATTCCTCAGGACAATCTCAGCTTGATACAGCCTTCAATTTTACTGTCAAAGATATATATGGCAATAATATTGAATTATTTCAGCTCCTTGATCAGGGTAAATATGTGGTGATGGATTTTTTCTCACCGGCGTGTGGCTTTTGTCAATTGTATGCAGGTGATATGCAGGAGGCTTAT
>JBHEKU010000165.1:0-9960 GCA_041859205.1 Ignavibacteria bacterium
AGTGACTCAAGGTATTCAAGCTTAGTATAATCAATGAATTCATTTTCCAAAGTAATTACATCACATTGTTCTGCAAATTTTTTTAAGCACTCTAAATCATTCCAATCCCCGACAATTTCTGAATTGGTAATTTTTCCTGCCGGTGAGTTTTTCTCATTAGATAAAATAACGAATTCAAAACCATACTTATACGAAGCTTCCATCATCATTCTTGCAAGCTGACCGCCTCCGATAATACCAATTCTCATTACGTGTAATAAAATAAATTAATACTTTCCTAAAAGCTGATTGTACTGTGTAGGATTATTTATAATCGCTATTGCTTCCTGAAGCTGTTTATCGAATTCAAATGTAGCGGCAATCTGTTCTTTCTCGTTAATCAACCTTTTATTAATTTCTTCAGTGATAGCTTTCTTTATCTCTTCTTTAGCATTTTCAATTTCAGTTGTTTCTTCTGATGCAACTTCGCTTTGAATTTTATTCAGATAATCTGCAATGTTAGGACTGAAATTTTTACCTTCGGTCAGTTTTCTTAAGTCATCAATTTTTTTATCTGCATTGGAAACGTAGTCAAAATTTTTAGTCTTAATAAACTCTTTGAAATCTGCAAATATATCATCTGTAGGTTTGAAAGTTTTTAGTCCCGGATTTTTTACCAGATAATCATTAGCGTATTTAAAGAACATATCTCTCGAGAGCAAAGCATAATAAACATCGCTGAGACCCTCAACTTTCACTTCTATATCAGGAGCGATACCGCCCTTTGCATAAACAGTTCTTCCGCCCAGAGTTTTAAACTCACTTTGATTGTATTTATCTTTATCTAAAAATACACCGAATTTATTTTCCTGGAAATAATCTTTCTGCTGTATCCATCTTCCTGAAGGTGTGAAATATTTTGAAGTCGTGATTTTCATCTGCTTGTCATTGGTAAGATCTCGGAACTGCTGAACAAGTCCTTTACCGAATGACTTTGTACCGACTATAACACCTCTATCCAAATCCTGGACAGCGCCTGCAACAATTTCCGAAGCTGAAGCAGTGTTCTCATTTGTTAATACTACAACAGGTACATTTTTAGGGACGAGCGGCTCTTCAGAAGAAAAGTATTTTTTCTCTGAAGCAACTTCTTTTCCTTTTGTAATTAATAGCAGACTGTTTTTATCAACTAGTTTATTTAAAATACCAATAGCTGCATCAAGAAGTCCGCCGCCGTTATTTCTTAAATCTAAAACTAATCCTTTAAAGTTACCGCTCGCTTTGAAAGTCTTGAGGGCATTCTCTACTTCTGATAGAGCGTTATTTGTAAATCTGTCCAGTCTTATATATCCGATGCCGTCAGTGCCTGGCTCAAGCATTCCGTAGTAAGAAACAACCTTTAAAATTATTTCCTGTCTGGTCAGATCAAAATTCAATATATCACCTTCTCTGTCAACCTTTACATTTAGATTTGTGCCAACGGGACCTCTTACCATAAGTCTCGTGCTTTCATATTTTACTCCGCGTAAATCCTTACCGTCGAGCTCAATAATTTTATCGCCGATTCTTAATCCTTTTTTCTGAGCTTCGTATCCGTTCATAACATCTGTAATTGTAAACGTACTGTCACGCACACCGATTGTAACTCCGATACCGCCGTATTTTCCTGCTGTGATTAAATCGATCTGGTCTTTGCTGTTTTCATCGTAGTATGTTGTGTACGGGTCAAGTGTTCCTAGCATACCTTCGATGCCTGCTTTCACAAATTTATCGGCGTCGATTTCATCTACATAATTAAGGGCAACTTCTTTATACACCTTTCCGAAGACATCCATATTCTTGTTTATCTTGTCATAGATATCATCGCTTCTTTCCATAGTTGTTCCGAGAAACAAGGTGAAACTGACAAGGAACAGGAGGGAGAAATATTTCAGCTTTAGTATTTTTTTCATGCGATTGTTCAAAATCTTTTATTCTTATACTTTATTATTTATTAAAGGTTTCTTTTGTGAGTACTAATACTGCTAACAATAAATGCGTGAATATCGTTTACATTTTTCCTGCCATCGATGACCTTATATCTTTTTTTATTTGCCTTCGCGATTTCCATATACCCCTCCACAACTTTTTTATAATATGTCAAAGTTTTCTCTTCAATTCTATCAGCGCCTTTATTCCTGAGTTTTTTCCTTTTAAAACTTTCCTGCGGAGTAATATGCAGGAGAAAAGTCATATCAGGCTTTAAGCCTGATGTTGCAATCCTGTTCACCTGATTTATATCCTTTACATCTATTTTACCGCCGAAACCCTGATACGCAGTTGAAGAATCATAGTACCTGTCGCAAATAACAATATATCCTTTTTTTAGATGGGGCTTAATGACTTCATTTGTGAGCTGATAGCGTGAAGCAGAGAAAAGCAAAAATTCCGTAACGTATTCCATTTCAATATGGTCTTTATCAAGAAGCAGATGTCTTATCTTTTCAGATATCTTTGTGCCGCCCGGTTCACGGACGTATATAACTTTTTTCTTTTGTGATTGAAGATACTCTAATAATAATTTTGCCTGCGTTGATTTTCCGCAAAGGTCAATTCCTTCGAACGTTATGAACATTAATCTGCTACAATAAATTTTACTTTTTTGTGTTGCTTGGGGGCGTCCCGATAGAATCGGGACGCCCCATGTTTCCTTTATAACATACTTCATTTTTAAATTATTTTAAGGTCATTTTTTTCGTGAATTTATTCATCCTGAACTCTCTTAAAATCTGCCTCTCTGTTAATTCATCGAAATCCCTTTTTGCAACATTTATAAAACTTCCGGAAAGCTCTATCCATGCAAATCCCAGCGGGAATATCGTTTTTTTATGCATCTTCTGAAAATTAACAGGGAAAATATAGATTTTTTCTTTAGTATAAAGAATATTATAAGGAATGTTTTGGGTATGAAGCATTGAAATAAATTTCCATGAAGCCCACTTGCTTTCAAATACAAAACACTTAGCCGGATATTCTTTTTTTCCGCCGTTATGTTTCCATGCCGGATTGCAAACCGGCATTTTTTCTTTCTCAATAAATAGCTGAAAGTGAAGATGATTTACTGAAGCATACGCACCGATGGAATTATACCCTATTGCAAATCCTTCAGTTGATTTGATTAAATCGCATGCGTAATAATGAAATCTTCTTCTGAGAAATTGCGGATGATTTTTCTCCTGCTCGGGAACAAGCAAAGTATGATAAGGAACGAACGGAAATTTATTATAGAAGCACGAGACATCCATTCCATTGCATTGGCATTTTTTAAATCTTTCCTGCTTTAGAAATGGTTTGTTAAAGTTGAAAGCGTTCTTGTCAAACTTTTTATAGATAGAACTTATCTTTTCCACTGCATTTCTTCTCGGCTTGAATGTCCGTAACTGATTGTACTGTACATCCCAGAGAGCATTCAGCTTTTTGAAAGAAACTTTTTCTATGTTCTCCCAGCCGATCTCAAGAATTTTTAAAGCAACAAAATAATCATCATTCTTCAGATTATCAGGAATATTATTAATTTCCTTACTTAGCTTTTTGTAAATAGAATTTAACCGGAAAAAAGTTTTTTTATATAAATCTTTGTTGAAAGTCGCTTGTGCAGATAGCAGAATCAATATTCCTAAATCATTAAAGCTTACTTCTTTCTTTAAAAGATTCAGAAGGTAATCATCGTAAATTTTTATAAAGTTATCCTTGGATTTAAATAAATCAGGAAGCATCGGTTCTTTTAGGTTCTCTGTTAATAAAAATAATTTTATTTAAAGCTCCGGCATATATAAAAATTAAAGCAGCACAAAATCCCATCATTGCGCCGAAAGCCACATCGGTTTTGTGATGAAAGCCTAACATAACTCTGGATAACGAAACAAATATCATCCAGATTAACGGTGCAAAATAAAAATAGCGCAGCCTTCTGTTTGTAATTGTAAAGAATAAAATGCACGAATAAACAGTGCCTATGAAGAATGAGTTGAAAGCATGGGCTGAAGGAAATGATAGAGCCGGCTCCTGAAGCCAGATTTTATATACAAAGGGATTTATTCCCATGGGAATTTTATTGATCAGGGAGTCGCCGGAGAGTATAAGCTTCCTTTGGGCATCAGTTAGTTTTGTAAATTCTTCGAGCGATTCAGGCAGTAATTTTTCTGCGGAAAGATATTCCTGATATGGGCGCGCTTCGGGAAATTCTGCTTTCAAAAAGCCAATAAAATATACTCCGGTAGTTGTAATGATAATTCCTATCAGAAAAAAAATTATGAACGAATGATGTACTCTGATAAATTTTCTTGTGGAATATATCAGTATTAATAAAATTATAACCAATGAAATCATTACTCCAATTGGGTTGCAGGATAATGATGCCAGTACCCAGATGTATGTTGAAATGCTGTCAGTAGAGTATGAGTTATAGCCATCGGGGAGAAACCACAATATTAAAAGCAGAACTACTACAGCTAAAAAGGAATACCTTACAACGTTTTTATTTAGCACCGTAAATTTTCTCATCAATCCTATAAATCAACAGGGATAAAATTGGGGAAAGTCATATCAGCTTCTTTCAGCGTGTTCAGTTTGAACCCGCCTTTCTCCCATAGAACTTCCATCTTAGTCCATAGCTTTCTTACTCCTTCATCTTCATGCGCTTTATTTATATGCTCTTCACTTGCCCATTCAAAAATATCTATTAATATTTCTTCATCCTGCCTTGACTGAAGAAGTACAGGTGTCCGCTCTGTCATAAATCCATTCTTAAGAAAGTAATTTCTTTTTTCCTTAAGCACTTCAAAAAACTCCGGCTGTTTTTCTTTCTTTACTCTGTAAGGAGCAAGCACTACATAACCCATTTTTTATTTTTTATGTTCTCTGTAATACCCATATGTGTAGTTATCTCTCACAAGACCTCTTTTCTCAACAAGTTTTTTTGCCCCAAAGCTTTCTATCAATGTCTCAAGAACAATTCCGCATGAATCCGTTTTTTCAGAGAGGGAAATGCAGTTTTCCAATAACAGCGTTCCTATTCCCTGATGCCTGTATTTTTTCTCAACGTATAGGTCGTTCAGCAGCCATATTTTCTTTAACTGGATTGTAGAAAAGAACGGGTAAAGAATTGCAAAGCCTGAGTACTCCCTGTATTCTATTATTCCGCTGTTGAACATAACGCTTGCAAGAATAACGGTGAAGTCGCCGTCGTGAAATCTTTTAGTTAAAAATTTTTCTTCAGCTATAGGTACGGAATGAAGCCCGAGTGAAATCCTATAGTTATGAAAGAGCTTAAAGAACTCAGGCAACAGCTCTTCTTCAAGTTCTATTATTTCGCTTTTTTCTGTCATAGGGATATCTTTAAATTTAATAAAATTAAATTTGCCCGCTGCCCCTAAGCGTTAAAAAATTTTAATGATTAATTTTAATTTTATTTATTGAACCAGTAATAAGAGTAAAAATTATCATCCTGTACGAATTCATTTCTATCATAAACACTCTGCGCTGTTGTATTATCTTTTGCAGTCTGAAGCATTAATCCCGCATACTTAGTTTCTCTTGCAAGCTGCTTCGACCTTTCAATAAGAAGGCTTGCAGCACCTGATTTTCTGAATTCTTTATCTACATACAAATCATTCAATAACCACAACCGGGTAATTCTTGTAGAGGAGAACATAGGGAAAAGCTGTACAAAGCCTATGAACTTGTCATCACTTTTGGCCAGATAAATTACAGATTCTTTATTGGTAATTCTTTCTTTTAAGAAAGTTTTCTCGCCTTCCGCATCGGGTTCTTTTTTATAGAATATTCTATAGTTTTGAAAGAGCCTTGAGAGCTCATCAAGATTTTCGAGGGAGGCTTGTATAATTTCTATTTCATTGCTCATAATTGAAATTAATCTACGAAGTGAAAAGAAGAAAGCAAATAAACAGGTGAGATTTTTTAAGCCAAATTAAACCAGAATAATAAAACCTCTCCCGGCAACCAAGTTTAGGAGAGGTTTTTGTTTCAATTATGTAATTACGTATGACTAAAACTTGCTTGGAAGCCTGAACTTCTCAACTTTGTTTGATACAGGAGGAATTGTCCTTAAGTAATCATATATTGAACCGAGATCTGACTCGCTCATTTGCCCAAGCAATGTCCACGGCATTATAGTATTGAACTCACCTTCTTTCCATGTTGTATTTTTATATTCAGGTGTACTGCATGCTTTGAATCTTTTTATAAAATCGTCTCTTGTCATTTTGCCGATACCTGTTTCATTATCTGGTGTCAGATTGGACGTTGTATTTATCCATGGGCCGACGTTGAATTCAACGCCGCCTGCAAGTTCTTTTCCGGGAATCGGAACGCCTTTATCTGACTGCGTATGGCAGTCACCGCATCCCGCTGCTGTAACCATATATTTTCCATAGGCAATCGAATTGCTTCTTTCCGGAATTGACTGATGGTCCGGAGGTGCAGGTATCGTTCGCATTATTATATTCATAGGGAACTTTGCATCGTGCTTCGGCACTTCATTTTGTATCGGAGCAAGTGTTCTTACATAGGCAATGATAGAGTAAATATCTTCTTTATCCATCTTTGCAAAATTCGGGTAAGGCATTATCGGGAATAAAGGCTCGCCATCTTTGCTGATACCTGATGTTATAGCCCTGTAAATCTCGCCATCTGTCCATCCTCCAATACCGGCAGGAGTGATATTCTTCGCAGGGAAAGAGCCGGGAAGTCCGATTGTTTCATCAAACTTATCACCGCCTTTGCCTTCTGTGCCCGGAATAACAGGACCTGTAAGCTTAGACCAGTCTCTTGTTGAGTGACAGTCTGCGCATCCTGCAACGGATGTGAAAAGATATTTACCGCGTTCAAGACGCTGCTCTGTTAATTCTATTTTTAGGTTCGGCACTTCTATAGCAATTGGATATTTATTCTGCATATAGAAGTAACCGGATACTAATCCTACTGCAACAACAAGCAATAAGATATAGATAATCTTTAGGAATTTTTTCATCACACAAATTTAGATTTATTAATAAAATGAGAAAGCCTTAATAATGGTTTTTAAAATTTCCTCTTTTTTGTGCGAGTTAATAGGAGGTGCTGCGAGTGGAATATAATAATACTTTATTCGTATTAAAAGAAAAAAAGTTGCAGCTTTTTACTACCGGATAAAATAATTGTTTGTGAAATATTTGTTAATTCTTGTTTTAAAATTATTATAAATGTCGAAATTTTTTCTCTTCTTCGTCGGATTTTTGTCGGAATTTCAACTTAAAATATTGATTTTACAGTTCTCGAAAAGCTCAGTAAATGTCGGATTTTGCTGCATCGTGTCGGATTTTCAAAATGCGTCACAACCCTTTTGATAGTAACATTATTGTAACATTTTCTTATTGGTGTTTGTAAAAACAGCTAAATGATTCGTTTTTTTCTGCGAAATAATATTGGCTCATCCTCCCTCCTTCAAAAAAGTAACTATATACTTGAGAGACCTGTTCTAATTCCTCCCTTGAGGGAGGTGTCGAGCGAAGCAAGACGGTGGGTGTTCTTTCAAACACCCCTCCCCGACTTCGTCGGGACTCCCCTCAAGGGGAGAATTATTATGGGTTTGCTAAGTCTAAAGTCGCCTTTTAAAGCAGAGGCATTAAAAAAGAAACTACTCTATAATATACCCCATTACTTCATATAATTCAATCTTTTCCTCCCTATTCCTACATATAGGGAGATTTTTAAGATACAAAGTCCAAAAAACCGATTTTGCTCTTGACAGCAGTCTTGAGTAGATTTACAGGTATTAAAATTACGACAAAACCTTAATTTTCACGAAAAATCGCTTCTTTGTCGCTTTAATGCATAAAAAAGTCTTAATACTTAATGAATAAAGGATGGCTATAAAGCTATTTTTGTATAAGACTTTAAAAAACTATGCGGTACGAAAATCTTCTTCTCATTTATTCAGTGGCTACTATTCTTTCAGTTCTGATAACTGCATTGGTCTTTTCAGAAAGGCAATCCTTTCTGTTTCTCGGCTCCCTTTCAAACTTAATTATTACAGCCGTCTCGCTAAAAATAAATTTCAGGCATAGCATAACTCCCTTTATGCTTCTGACGGCAGTAACGGTTCTTTTAATAACTTTAATTATCTGTTTATGAAAAGTAAAATTTATCTCTTCTCCCTTATTATAATTATGTTTGCGCTTGCTGCTTTTGTTACGAAGTTGGACTTAAAATTCATAGAAAATAAAATCGAAAAAAAGTTTGAGTTAGAAAATGTAAGTGAAAACGAAGGCGATGAAAATAAAGAAGCTGAGCTGAAATATACACGAGTAACAGATCTCTCACCGACAAAGCAAAATCAGATCTGGAAAAATCTTGATGCTATGCATAAAAATAAACGTTATGCAGATGACGCATTGCTTTTACCCTGGTCGCCGATTGGTCCGGCAGGAATTAGAAATATGTACTCGCCTGATATACTTCACAAATTTTCCGGAAGATGTATGCTGGTAGATTTTGACAGGAACGGAAATTTCTGGATAGGCTCTGCGCATGGCGGCTTATGGGCAGGACCTTATATAATATATCCCATACCTTACTCGGAAAATCTTAACTCATTAAAGATAGGAGCATTTGCAACTCATCCCTCGCACGATTCTGATTTTTATGTCGGCACAGGATTATTCCGTCCGTTCGATGATGACAGAGGAACGGGCTTATGGAGAACGCGTGATAATGCAGGCACATTCATTTATCAGAATTTACCTGAGCCTGATATAGCGTGGTTCAGCTCTGTGAAAATTCACAGAACAAATCCTTCAATAGTGCTAGCAGCATCCTCTCACGGATTGTTCAGAACTTCAGATGACGGTAACACATGGAATAAAATAATTGTCGGTGATACAATTACCGGAGACCGCTCACAGCGATTTTCCGATTTACAGTCAGACCCTGCCAATCCCGATATTATGTATACTATCCGCAACAGCAGTTTCAGAGGAGGAATTTATAAATCAACAAATGCAGGACAGAACTGGAATCTTCTTCCTACAGGGGCATTTAATATCGGCAATTCAAAGATTGCAGTCTGCAAAGATTTTCCAAATATACTCTTTGCAAATATTACATTTACAAACTACAGGACATCGGGAGTTTATAAAAGCACGAATGCAGGTAGCTCATGGACAGTAGATTCATCGGGAGCATTAAGAGGAATACTCGGCAATCAGGGATTTAATAATGTGGGAATCGGTGTCTGCCCCAATGACCCGAATACAGTTTTAGCAGGCGGGCAGTTTATGGCGCGTTCATCTAACGGAGGAACAGTGTGGGCAAGAGTTGATGACCAGTATGTTCACGCCGATATAACTTCCTTTGCATGGAAAAATAATAATGAAGTTTGGAGCACATCTGACGGCGGAATTTTTAAATCTACTGATAAGGGTATTACCTGGACTACTCCTGATAATATCATGTTTGTATCCGAAATATTTTATCTCTCAATAAGCCCTTCACTTGAAATTGACCAGGCAATGGGTCTGGAGCATAACGGAGTTTGCGTAACACATCTTGGCGGAAGCGATTACAGGATGACATTCGGCGGAGACGGCGGCGGAGTAGCTTTCCATCCTTTTAATACTTTAAAAGTTTATAATACTGTCGGAGTTTTTTCAACAGGAGGCCTGCCTTTCAGATGGTTTAAAAGCAATAACGGCGGAGACTATGAAACATGGAGCGATATGTCATCAAATATATCAAACCCCTGCGGCATGTGGTATCATTCAATCAAGACTGATAAACAAAGTACTGTAAATCTTTATACCAATGTCTGCAATACAGTATGGAGCTCAAGCAACGAAGGAAGCTCATGGACAAATTTAAACTGCCCTACTGCTCCCGGAGCATTTATACAAAGGATGATAACTGTAACCGATAACGGAGTTGTATTTGCATGCCCGCAGGATA
>JBHEKU010000018.1:0-3757 GCA_041859205.1 Ignavibacteria bacterium
CCCATGCCTGATTATGCCAGTCTTCGAAAGGAGAAATTGCATAGTTAAAAATCTGTACGGGCAATGAGGCTATCGGCTGATTTAAATCTGTACTCCAGAATCTGTTACCGAATGCAGTAAACAATAAAGGAGCTGTCTCCCCTGCTGCTCTTGCAATTGCGAGTAAAATACCTGTGATGATTCCGCCTGAGGCTGTGCGCAATACTATCTGCAAAGTTGTCTTCCATCTTGATACGCCAAGGGCAAGCGATGCTTCCCTCAATGACTGAGGAACAAGCTTCAGCATTTCTTCCGTGATACGTGTTATCGTCGGTACCATTAAAATCCCAAGAGCAAAGCTTCCGGCAATTGTTGAAAATCCCTGCATTGGGATTACAATTACTCCGTAAGCAAAAATACCAATGATAATAGAGGGCACGCCGCTAAGAACATCCGTTACAAATTTTACAAGATTGGAAAATAATCCGCCTGAATATTCCGTTACATAAATCCCCGCCATTACTCCGACAGGTATTCCGATAACTGAACCGAGCGATACAAGTATAAGTGTTCCTATAATTCCGTTTGCCATACCTCCGCCGGCTTCACCGACTGGCTTCGGCATCTGCGTAAAGAAGTCCCAGTTCAACGAAGATATGCCTGACTTAGTCGTGTAAAAGAAAATATAAAATAGAGGAAGAATACTTATAATAGCAGCAACAACGCATAAGAAAAGCATAGTAGAGTTTACTATCTTTCTCCTGCGAAGATTTTTCGGTTTAGCAAATACTGATGTATGTTGTTGTACTGTCTCTTCCAATTTCTATTTAATAATTATTTGCCTTCTGTTTTTCTTGTAAAGCTATATATAAGTAATCGAGCAAACGAATTTATAATAAATGTTACTGCAAATAAAATTAATCCCACTTCAATCAATGCGCTTACATGCAGATTACCAGATGCCTCTGCAAATTCATTTGCTATCACTGATGCCATTGTATATGCAGGTTCAAATAACGATGCACTTATCTCTGCTCTGTTTCCAATTACCATAGTTACAGCCATCGTTTCTCCAATAGCTCTTCCGAGTCCCAATACAGATGCGCCTAAAATTCCCGAGCGTGCATTCAATAAAGCCATCTTTATCGCTTCCCACTTTGTTGCCCCTAAAGCATAAGCAGCTTCGCGCTGCGCAGTCGGGATTGCTTTCAATACGTCTCTTGTTATCGCCGTGATTATCGGCGTTATCATTATTGCTAAAATTATTGCCGCCGTAAGTAATCCTGTTCCGTACGGAGTGCCTTTGAAGATCGGTAAAAATCCGAGTGTGCTTTGTAAGAAAGGCTGCACTGTGCTTCGCATAAAGGGAGCAAGAACGAATATTCCCCAGAAGCCGTAAATGATACTCGGTATTGCTGCTAAAATTTCGATTAAAAAACTTAAAGGAGTGCGAAGCGCTTTATTAACTATTTCATTTAAAAAAACTGCAACACCGATGCTGACAGGCAAAGCAAGTAATAGCGCAAGGACAGATGATACTACAGTTCCGAAAATAAACGGCAGTGCGCCGAATTTTTCTTTTACGGGATCCCATTCATTTGAAAAAATAAATTTCCATCCAAACGCTTCACGCGCATCGATTGAATCCTGAAACATCTCAATAATTATAAATGCAACAATTAATATTATTGAGCAGGCAAAAATCAAAGTCAGCTTCTCAAAGAAAATATCTGACCATTTCTTTTTGCTTTTTATCTCCGGGGCAATATTTAAAATTTCTTCGCTAATAATTGTAAAAATTTATTCATTAAACGCAAAGAGCGCAAAGGTTTATCGCAAAGTGCGCGGAGCAAAATACTTTTTTATCTGTGACATCATAATCTATCATAAAAATCTGTGTTCCGAATCTGTGCAATTTGTGATTTACAGTGGTTTCCCGTTAAAATTAATCAACTCAACTCTTTGTAGCGCTTTTGCTACAACTGATTCAGGCAATGAAGAATATCCTAAATCATTTGCGAATTTTTTTCCGTCCGTCAATGCCCATTTTATAAAGCTTTTTAAAATTCTGCCACGGATTAAATCTCTCTGATTTTCCAGAACTAATAAATACGTATAACTCGCTATAGGATAAGCGCCTTTGCCTTTTGCATTCGTTACTGATAGTGTCAACGATTCAGTCATTTCATCAACCGTATTATCTGCTGCCTTTGTAACCGATTCAAGAGAGGGGGAAATAAACTCCCCTTCTTTATTTTTTACATTTGCATAGTTCAGCTTATTTTGTAACGCGTAGATAAGTTCAATGTATCCTATGGAATACTCCAATTGCTTTACAATTCCGGTTACACCTTCATTGCCCTTACCGCCTTGTCCTACCGGAAATCTAACATCCTTTGCCGTTCCCTGATTTTGTTTCCACTCGGGGCTAACCTTGCTTAAAAAATCCGTGTAAATATATGTCGTGCCGCTGCCGTCTGTTCTGTAGCATACAACTATTTCTCTATCGGGGAAATTTATATCGGGGTTATCTGCTTTTATTCTTCCGTCGTTCCATCTTTTTATTTTGCCGAGATAAATATCTGCAATTGTCTCACCTGAAAGATTTATATTTTTATTTATTCCGGGAAGATTGTAAGTCAGCACAACTGCGCCGAGTACAGTCGGAATCTGCAGCACTCTCGAATTATTTTTATCTTCGGCTTTCTTCTTCTCGGTTTCATTCATCGGGCTATCAGATGCGCCGAAATCAACAGTGCCTTCGGTTATCTGCCTGATACCGCCGCCTGAGCCGATGGACTGATAATTTATTTTTGCGTTCTTATCTATTTTGTAATATTCGTCAAACCATTTTGAGTAAATCGGGAAAGGAAATGTAGCGCCTGCGCCATTGAGCTGACCGCCTGAGCGGTTCAATGCAACATTGCGTTTTCCTCCGCAGGAAAAAAATGTAAGTGAAATTAAAAGAATGGAAATATATCGCATAATCTTAACAAATATACCAAAATCGGATTGTAGTTAATGTTAAGAAATTGTAAAGCAATTTTACAAAATATTGAAACTATTTTTTATAAAAAAGAGTCGAATAAATTATATCTCAGAAAACAAATTTAGAGAATTCTACAACATTTTTAACAATTGTGCGTATGATTAATTAATATATTTCTCGGCTCACCCATCTTCGGTAAATTTATAAATCAAATTAGCATAAATTACTCATGAAAAAAATTATACTTTCAGTTTTAATCTTATTTTTATTCATAAATTCCAACGCTCAGGATAGAGCTCAGAAAATTGATGAACTCGTCAGTAAGTATGCAGAAATCGGTGTATTCAATGGCAGCGTTTTAGTAGGTGAAAACGGGAATGTATTTTTTGAAAAAGGCTACGGATATGCTGACCGCGAACAAAAATTACAGAACACACCGGAAACAAAATTCCGCATTGCTTCTCTTACAAAACAATTTACTGCAATGCTCATAATGCAGCTTGTGGAGCAGGGTAAAATAAAGCTTGATGCAAAGCTTTCTGATTATCTGACTTACTATAGAAAAGATAACGGCGATAAAATAACAATACATAATTTACTAACACATACTTCCGGAGTTCCGAATTACACAAATACAGAATTCATGGAAAACCATCTGACTAAATCAATTACAGCTAAAGATTTAATCTTAACTTATGGTAACGGCGATTTAGAGTTTGAGCCGGGAAGTGAATACAAATACAGTAATACTGGATATGTAATGCTTGGAGCAGTGATAGAAAAAGTTAC
>JBHEKU010000226.1:0-7673 GCA_041859205.1 Ignavibacteria bacterium
CTCTGTCTGATTCGATTTTAAAAAATTTCTTCTTCCGGGAGTGTTATAAAATAAATTCTTGATTGAAAACGAAGTTCCTCTTTCGCTGCTTACCTTAGTTACTTCCTTAAACTCGCCGCCTTCAATTTTTATCATCGTACCGACTTGTTCGCTCTCCGTCTTTGTCTTCAGCTCAACTTGCGATATTGATGCAATCGAAGCCAGCGCTTCTCCTCTGAATCCAAGCGTAGAAATATTTTCGAGGTCTTCATACGTTGCTATCTTACTTGTCGAGTGCCTCTCAAAACTCATTAATGCATCAGCTTCCGTCATGCCTATGCCATCATCAATTACCTGAATTAAATTCTTGCCTGCTTCTTTTATTATCAAACAAATATTCGAAGCTCCGGCATCGATGGAATTTTCCATTAGTTCTTTCACAACGGATTCCGGTCTGGATACAACTTCACCGGCAGTAATTTTATTCGAGAGAACCTGTGGTAATATTTTTATTTTATCGGACAATTTTTATTTTTCAAACAAAGCTTTTACAAAATTCTCGCTGTCAAATTCCTGTAAGTCGTCTATCTGTTCTCCGACTCCTATGAATCTAACAGGTACACCCATTTCCTGATTTATCTTTATTACTATTCCGCCTTTTGCAGTACCATCCAGCTTAGTTAAAATAATTCCGGTAAGACCTTCCATAGCTTTAGAAAATTCCTTTGCCTGGTTAAGTCCGTTCTGTCCTGTAGTCGCATCAATTGCTAAAAATATTTCGTTAGGTATATCAGGAGTAATTTTTTGAATAACTCTCTTTATCTTCTTCAGCTCTTCCATCAGATGCGTTTTATTGTGTAATCTTCCCGCAGTATCAATAATAACTATGTCCGTTCCTTTTGCAACAGCTGACTTCACAGTATCAAAAGCAACAGCAGCCGGGTCGCTGCTCTTCGGATTCTGGATTATATCAACACCTGCGCGATTAGCCCATATCTCAAGCTGGTCATTCGCCGCCGCTCTGAATGTATCTGCCGAGCCTATCACAACTGATTTTCCCGCATTCTTAAAATTATATGCAAGCTTTCCTATGGAAGTGGTCTTGCCCACGCCGTTAACGCCGACAATCATTATCACATAGGGCTTCTTTGTAATGTTAAAATCGAATGTCTTGAACTCCGATGTTGACATCGCAAATATTTTTTTCAGCTCATCTTGTATAAGTCCGTTAAGCTCTTCTTCAGTCTCGTATTTATCCTCTTTAGTTCTTTCTTTTATATTCTTGATTAATATCTCGGCTGTTTCATATCCGATATCTGATGTAATAAAAATTTCTTCAAGTTGAGCAAGGAAGTTATCATCAATCTTGCCTGTGGCTTTTATTAATCTGTTAACTTTTCCGAGCAGGTCATCTTTAGTTTTAGTAAGGCCTTCTTTTAATTTTGAAAACTTGAACTTATCAAAAAATCCCATTGTAAAATTTATTGTAAAATGATTTAAAATAAAAAACCTGACAAATCGATAATCTGACAGGTCTTTTAAAAATTAATTAGATATTCAGTATTGATTAGTTGTAAATATCAAGAAGGTTTCTGGAAATAATCATCTTCTGAACTTCCGAAGTTCCTTCGCCGATAGTTAAAAGCTTTACATCTCTGTAAAGTTTTTCTATCATAAATTCTTTCATATAACCGTAACCACCGTGAATCTGTAATGATTCCGTAGT
The DNA here is from genome assembly GCA_041859205.1 of Ignavibacteria bacterium. Classification (GTDB taxonomy): domain Bacteria; phylum Bacteroidota; class Ignavibacteria; order Tepidaquicellales; family Tepidaquicellaceae; genus JAFDZO01. The sequence continues at coordinate 1,706 of JBHEKU010000226.1, forward strand.
TGCTTTGCATGCAGCCTCAGATGCATAATATTTTGCCATTGAAGCTTCCATTGCAAACGGCTTGCCTTCGTCTTTTAATTTAGCTGCTCTTAATGTAAGAAGTCTTGCTGCTTCAACTTCCATTGCCATATCGGATAACTTAAACTGTATTCCCTGGAACGAAGATAATGTCTTCCCGAATTGTTTTCTTTCTTTAGAATATTTCAATGCCAGATCTAAAGCTCCCTGAGCAATACCAACTGAAAGTGCTGCAATAGCTATTCTTCCGCCGTTAAGAATTTGCATACATTGATTAAAGCCTGCACCTTCATCACCGATTAAATTTTCTGCCGGAACTTCAACGTTATCGAAAACTAATTCAGCTGTATCGGATGAACGCATACCGAGTTTATGTTTTATCGGTGCATGTGTAAATCCTTTCATGCCTTTTTCCATTACAAAAGCAGAGATACCCTTATTGCCTTTTGTCTTATCAGTTTTTGCAGTAACCACATAAGTTCCACCCACAGTTCCCTGTGTTATAAACATCTTACTTCCATTTATAATATAATGACCGTTCTTTTTTTCAGCTGATGTTGCCATACCGCCTGCATCACTTCCTGAAACTGCTTCAGTAAGACCCCACGCACCCAGACTTTTGCCTGAAGTAAGGTCAGGTAAATATTTTTTCTTTATAGCATCATTTCCAAATGAATAAATATGGTTTGAACAAAGTCCGTTATGAGATGCAACCGTTAATCCGACAGAAGGATCTATTTTGGAAATCTCTTCGATTATAATTGCGTATTCAGTTGTTGTAAATCCTGCTCCGCCGTATTCTTCCGGGAAAATAATTCCAAGGAATCCCATCTCCCCCATTTTCTGAGCAATTTCCATAGGGAATTCTTCAGACTCATCAAATTTTGCAATTACGGGAGCTATTTCATTATTGGCAAAATCACGAGCCAATTTTTGAACTTCGAGTTCTTGTTCTGAAAGATTAAAATCCATTATATATTATATGTAAAAGTGGAAAAATTAGGAAAAATGAATATACTTATTTTGTAGATTTCCTAATATGTAAAAATTAGGAATAGGTTTTTATAAAATCAGTAATTCCTAGTTCAGTCAATGAGCCTAAAACACATTCTTTTGCTTCATTTTCTATCTCCGTATTTTTATCACCATTCTTGCACCAGCATATAAATATCAATTCATAATTAGAAGGATTGAACTTTGAAAACACAAATGACGGAGCAGGTTCATTAAGAACATCAGTGCACTTAAAAATATTTTCTTTAATTTTATTTTTAATATCGGCAGCTTTTATATCATAAGGAACAATAAACGGGAACCTTATTTTGTATTTATAGGAATCGTAACTTAAATTGGTAATGCTGGTCTTAGTTAGTTCAGTATTGGGTACGATTAGAATTTTTCCGTCAAGAGTAATCAGACGCGATGAGCGTATTCCGATTTGTTCAACAGTCCCTATTGTTCCTGAAGTTGTTTTTATAACTTCGCCGATCTTAAAAGGTCTGTCTATAAGAATGACAATCCCTGCGATAATATTCGCAAGTGTTTCCTGAGCAGCTAATGCAATTGCCAGCGAGCCGATGCCAAGCGATACGATAAAAGAGTTAATATTAACACCGAACCGGTCAAGAATTATTATTGCTGCTACAAGGAAAATTACAAGCTTTAAAACTTTTGAAAGAAGGGATGAAAAGTTTGCATCTATATCTGCTTCCTCTCCCTTTCGGCTTATATACCTGTGGAAAAAATAAACTATACCGCGGAACACAACGTAACCCGCAAAGACAACTGCAAAAACAAAAATGATGTTTTCCAGAAGTAAGAAGGTTGGTTCGTACTCCAAAATACCTTTGGCTTTTAAAGAGAACCTTACGTATTTTACTGCAACAAGTAAACCGACAAACGGAAGTATAAGCCTTACGAATGTGGCGGAAAAAAATTTTGCTTTTTTAATTGCAGAGCTGTCTGAAAGTTTTTTATTAAGTATATAGGCGAAGAGATTTGCAAGTAAAAACGAAGATAAAAAAATTGCAGCAGCAATGATAAGATTATATCTTATAGGGTCAATGAAATTATAAAAATCGTTAAACATAAAATTTATGATTTTAAATATCTGCTGCCGGGTTTCGTGATGGGTATTTCATTTAGCCAGTCAGGGACTTCATCCGGAGGAAACTTTATTACTTCAACTTGGGCAAGAGCATGCTGCTCGACTCCGAAGTCCGCTCCGCTCTGTCTGTCAATAACGTATCCTACTCCCGCTATATTTACTTTCACAGGATAATTTTTCAGCATATCAATAACTTCCTGCACGCTGCCTCCTGTAGTAATAATATCTTCAACTACTAACACATTTTCACCTTCATTAAGTTCAAATCCTCTGCGTATGCTCATCACTCCGTTCTCTCTTTCAGCAAAAATAAATCGCACGTTTAATTGCCGCGCCACTTCATTACCAAGAACAATTGCACCCACGGCAGGGGAGAGGACTACATCAATTTTCTTTCCTTTAAATTTTTCAATAATTCCTTTTGCAAGAGCAGTATTGAATTCAGGATACTGAAATACTTTTGATTTCTGAAAATAATGAGGACTGTGATAGCCGGAGGTCAGCACAAAGTGTCCTTCAAGATATGCATCGGCTTTTTTGAAAATTTCTAGAACGTCTTGTTTGTTCATATAATTTTTTCTCGTGTTTAATTTGCCACTTAAACACAAAAACTCAAAATTTCACTAAAGAGATTAAAAAATTTTATTAAGTACTTGTACTGTTTAGTGCCTTTTAGTGTTTTAGAGATTTTGTGGCAGAATAACAAAATCAGTTCAGTTTTATCTTTTGCACCTTGTTCAACTTCCGTCCTAAAAATCTCTCGCTTACATCTTTAAACTTGTGCTGAAAGTCGGTTACAAAAAACTTATGTTCGCCGGCTTTCTTTTGTGTGTTGAGTAAGTTCTTCTGTGTTAAAATAATCTTAGCCTGCTTAGCAGTCTCTTCACCTGAGTCAATCAGCATAATTTTCTTCCCTAAAACTTTCTGTATTGTATTTTTTAGGATAGGGTAGTGAGTGCATCCTAAAATTAAAGTGTCTATGTTCAGCTTAGTGAACTCCTGCAAATATTCTTTTGCAACAAGTTCGGCAATTTTATTATCCGTCCATCCGTCCTCAGCTAATTGCACAAACAATGAGCATGCCTTTGAAAAAACTTTCGCACCTTTATTCTTCTTGTGAATTTCTTTTTTATATGATTCTGTCTGCACTGTGCTCATAGTGGCAATCACGCCTATACGTTCACTCTTTGATTTGCTCACTGCAGCCTCCGCTCCCGGAGTAATCACTCCAATAACAGGCACCTTAGTAATCTTCTGCAAAAATGGAAGCGCATTCGCAGATGCAGTATTGCATGCAACAACAATGAACTTCACATTTTTCTTTAAAAGGAATTTGAGACACTCAATAGAATAGAGTATAATAGTTTCTTTTGATTTCGTTCCGTAGGGGAGCCGGGCAGAATCGCCCAGATAGATTATATCTTCATTCGGCAGTATATCGAACAGCGATTTTGCAACCGTAAGTCCACCTATACCTGAATCGAATACGCCAATCGGTCTCTTCTTTAGCTTGTTTTGTAGTTTTTTGTCTTCCAAATTTATTATAAGCAAATAAAATACTTAATTTAGCATTAATGATAAATGTATGTATCTTGCCACGAATTTTTTTTTGCCACGAAATCTCAAAAACACCAAAGACCACCACACTAAAATATTTTGTAACAAATTGTTTTGTGTCTTTTTGGGCTTTCGTGTTTTAGTGGCAAAACTCATCCCCAAAAATACCATTACGAATTAAGTATCTATTAGTATTTCTTTTTTGTATTTTAATTACAGATTAAATCTACTATAAATTTAGCCGTTCACAAAGAATCCATTCGCCGCGTGGCGAATCCCGCAAAACTTATTTTGAGACTTAATAATTTAAAAAATCTAAACAGATTAGAACGACACGTTCAAACTATGGAAACATTGAAATTCGAAGAATTATCCCTTTCTAAAGAAACAGAAAAAGCAGTTGCTGAAATGGGCTTTGAAGAAGCCACTCCGATTCAATCGGCAGCCATTCCTTTCATACTAGCAGGAAGAGATGTAATTGGTCAGGCACAGACCGGAACAGGCAAGACAGCATCATTCGGAATTCCCATTGCGGAATTTATCGATGCATCTTCCAAAAAAGTGCAGGCATTAGTTCTATGCCCAACCAGAGAATTAGCTATACAGGTCGCAGAGGAAATCTCTCAGCTTATCAAATATAAAAAAGGCGTTCACATCGTACCAATATACGGCGGTCAGTCTATCGATAGGCAGATTAGAACTTTAAAAGCCGGAGTGCAGATTATCATCGCAACTCCCGGTAGAATGATTGACCATATAAACAGAAAAACTGTTAACCTCGATAACGTGAAAATGATTGTGCTTGATGAAGCAGATGAAATGTTAAACATGGGATTCAGAGACGACATTGAAGAAATTTTAAAATCGGTTCCGTCAGAAGGAAGACAGACAGTATTTTTCTCTGCTACTATGCCGCCGCCGATAATGCAGCTTACCAAAAAATATCAGAAAGATCCTGAAATTGTAAAAGTTGTTCATAAAGAACTTACGGTGCCGAACATCGACCAGTTCTATTTTGAACTTCGCCCTGGAATGAAGCTTGAAGTTCTTACACGCCTTCTTGATATTCATGACCCTGTGCTTTCACTGGTATTCTGTAATACAAAAAGAGCTGTTGATGATCTTGTTTCTCACTTGCAGGCAAGAGGCTATTCAGCTGAAGGCTTACACGGTGACCTGAAACAATTATTCAGAGACAGAGTTATGGCTAAGTTCAGAGCAGGTAAAATTGAAATCCTTGTTGCGACTGATGTTGCTGCAAGAGGTATCGATGTAGATGACATCGATGCAGTATTCAATTACGATATGCCGCAGGATGAAGAATACTACGTTCACAGAATAGGAAGAACTGCCCGCGCAGGACGTAAAGGCGCAGCGTTCACATTCGTTAACGGAAAAGAATTCTACAAGCTGAGAGATATCGAAAGATATACTAAGACAAAAATTGTTAAGAAAGAAATTCCTACTATATCAGATGTAAAAGAAATAAGAGAGTCGCAGCAAATGACTGAGCTGAAGGCTTCAATTCTGAAAGCTAGAGAGAACTCAGTGAAGGTAAAGCCTATCATTGAAAGACTTCTTGAAGAAGATTTTGATACAATGGATATTGCTCTTGGTTTGATGCAGCAGATAATTGATTCAGTGCCTGAGCTTCCTAAACAGGAAGAGTTCAAGCCATCGAATTTTGACCGAGATGATAGAGGCGGTGACAGAGGTCGCGGCGGTGATAGACGCGGTAATGATAGAGGCGGTGACAGAGGTAAATGGGGTGATAAAAAAGGACGCGATGGCGGCGGAAGCAAATGGGGCGATAAAAAGAAATTCGGCGATAGAGGTGGAGACAGAGATTCTCGCGGCGGCGATAGAGATCGCGGTTCAAGAGACTCACGCGGTGGTGATGACAGAGGCAACAGAGACGGCTATAACAAAAGCAGCTTTGATAAAGGACGCGGACGTGACGGTGACAGAGGCCGCGGCGGTGACCGTGACGGCGGAAGAAGCTACAACGACCCGAACATGGTACGCTTATTTTTAAACGGCGGCAAAAAAGATAATATTCAACCTAAAGATATCGTAGGAGCAATTGCAGGTGAAACAACTGTACCGGCAAAAGCAATCGGCGAGATAAGCATGCTGGATAGTTTCAGCTTTGTTGAAGTCGATAAAAAATATTCAAAGGATGTTGTTGAACAGATGAAAGATAAAAACATTAAAGGTGTACGCGTTAATCTTGAAGTTGCAAAACCGAAAGAGAGACGATAGTCAATTAACAATTAGTAATGAGTA
>JBHEKU010000017.1:0-6620 GCA_041859205.1 Ignavibacteria bacterium
AATCGGGTTGATGATTACAGCGATATAGACTTAGCGGTGGAATGTGAAAAAGAAATTATTCCTTCATTAATAGAAAAGACTGAAAAAGTTTTAGAAGAAATTGTAGGGATAGATTTTCGCTATGAAATAAAGCAGAATTTCTTTGCCGGGATGGACCAGATTTTTTACAGGTTCAAAAACACCTCACCTTTCCTTTTACTTGATATTGGATTCATAAGACACGGAGAGAACAAAGAAAGCTTTATTCAGCCTGAAATTCACGGAGAAGTGAAAGTTCATTTTGATAAGATAGGAATGACGGAAATGAAAGAGCTGGAAAAAAGCGAGTGGGATAAAAAAATGGCAGCACGTATTGAAGCTCTTAGAGAGAGATATGAAGTATTCAAAGTAATGCCGTTGAAAGAGCTGCCTCGTCAGCAGTATGTTGATGCATTTGCTTTCTATTTCAGCTTTTATCTTAATACGCTTGTTGAGCTGCTAAGAATAAAACACAAACCCTTCCGTTATAATTTTGGATTAAGATATCTCAAATATGATTTGCCAGCCGATGTTTTTACAGAGTTTGAGCCTTTAGTGTTTATTAAAGACGGGGCAGATCTTAAAGAAAAAATTCAGAAAGCAGGGAGTATGATAGAAGAATTGTTTAAAGAGCTTTAACTATAATAAACTTATTCCTGCATAATTTTCCGGGATAGAATAAGTTCAGCGGCAATAAATATAAGAGCAAGGATTAAAAAATATTTCCAGAGCTCGATTCCGAACTTAGCTTCTTTAATTGATTCCTTCACTTGATTGATATCATTAATTACTTTTACATTCTTGAAGGAATTTTTAAAATATTTTTCAATTTCTTTTGAATCTTCTTTGGCTAAATTGCTTTCATTTGAATTGAAGTTCAAAGCGAAGGAATAATTTGAATTGGAGGAATCAGTAAATGAGTATATTCCCGGCACTGATGAAAAATTACTATATGGCAAAGCGATATATGATGAAGATATAGAAGACGAATAAGTGATTTTATTCTTCAATGAATTTATCGCTGAACTTACTCTAAATTGTTGGTTTAAACTAATCACATTGTTTTTCCCGATTGTATATGAAGTGTTATTTACATTTCCCTGTGAGTAAAAAATACTTCTAACGATTAAAGGAACAAAAATACTTTTCATAGGAAGATCTGACATCTTATCGTTAGCGGAGACTGAACTAAGCAATACTCTTCCCTGCCCCACATTATTTTCAATAAGAAACGGTTGATTATTTGAAAGCTCTATTAGAGTTACGTCTTTTTCACCCGGAGTAATTGAATAAAAACTTTTAAGCTCAGGTGAATCCAAAATAAATTTATCCGAGGTAAAATTCAGCTTTTCATTTTTAAAAATCCCTGATAGCAATGGATGTTCAAAATTCACTCTGCCTATCTTAACGGATTTATTTGCTTCCATATCTGAATTTATATTACCAAGATGCGCAGAATTTAATTTTGTGAATAAAACACTGTATGAATTTATATCTGCATTTTGTGACGGGAAGAAATAAGCAGTACCGCCGTTTGAAATATAACTTGAAAGCGCTTCAGTTTCCGAACTGCTGAATCTATCCTGACCGGAAAGAAAAACTATATTGTAATTTGATAAATTAGAAGGAAGTGTGCTCAGCTCACTCACATCAAATAAATTAAATTGCCTTTTAGATGAGTCTGTTAAAAGTGAAGATGCAGACTCTACAGCTAATTTAATAAACTTAGTATCATTCCCTATCAAACCGATTTTAAATTTCTCGGGTATAAAAAAAGAAAAATAAATTTTGTTGTCATATTTAATTTCATCGTCCTGCGCATTATCAATTACCAGTTCTATCATTCCGGAATTATTGCCGGACTTCTCGGCTTTAAACGTCAGTTCGACTTTTTTATTCTCTGAGGACTGCAAATCAACAACTTTTTCTCCTTTAAGAACATAGTTAGAATCATTTCCTCTGCTATAAATATTCAGTGCTTTATTTGATAAACCATATTGCGAAAAATTATGGACGTTTACACTTAGCTTAACATCTCTTCCCTGCTCTATGATTGCAGATTCTATTTTAAAATCTTCCAGCGAAATATTGTTAACTTCTCTCTTACCGATATTAACTGCAAACAAAGAATAATCCGATTGCGAAATTATATTTCTTTCATCTGAAAAATTATTTTTTTGAAAATCAGAAACAATATAAACATTTCTGTTAAGGGATGAAGATTTGTTAAGTAAATTTTTTGCAAATTCCAGACTTTGCGGGATATTAAAATCTTTATAAGATATCGTAATATTTTTTATTGAATCCTTATAGTTTGACTGTGTATTTGTCCAGTAAACAGGCGAAGGCTTTCCAAACTCAGATGAAGCAACAATTGTAATTTCATCCGATGGATTTAAAGTCGAAACAATATCGTTCACTGCAACTTTTGACTGTTCAAGATATTCACCATACGCATCTTTGCCCGACATACTGAATGAATTATCAATTATTATTATAGAAGCGCTTGATGTTGAGCTATCGCCTGCAGCATCTTTATAAACAGGATTTGCGAAAGCAAGAACAAGAAATGTTATTACTAAGATTCTGAAGAGCAATAAAAGAAGCTGTTTGAGCTTAATCCTTTTCATTTTGGATTTTTGCAGCTCCTTAAGAAACATCAATGTGCTGAACTCAACCTTCTTTAATTTTCTAAGATTAAAAAAATGTATGATAATAGGGATGGATATGGCAAAAAGGGCAAATAGTATCGATGGATTAAGGAATGTCATTCAGCAATTAAGGCTATAGTATTTGTATTTAAAAAGTTGTTAATAATAGCAATATTTTGTGCAATATTTACAAAAAAAATCAATGCAGTCAGTCATATTTTTAAACGGAAGATTACCAAGTACAAAAATCATCAAAAAATTCGTTCATAAAAATACTTTAATTATTGCTGCCGATGGCGGAGCTAATCAGATTAAAGATTTGAAAATAAATGCTCATGTTATAATCGGCGACTTAGACTCTATTTCAGATGAAAACAAAAAATATTTTTTACGTAAAAAAACTGAAGTAATAAAGATTGAAGAACAGGATTCAACTGATTTCGAAAAAACTTTAAAGTACTGCATTAAGAAAAAAATATCAGATGTCACTGTGTTCGGCGCAACAGGAATGAGACCTGACCATACATTAAATAATTTCAGCATCATAAAAAGATTTTATAAAAAATTAAATATTTGCCTAATCACCGATGACTTCGCCGTGTTTTATCTCCCTAAGCGTTTCTCATTTAACTACAAAAGCGGTGAAACAGTTTCATTGATACCCATGCCGATTGCAACAGATATAAGAACTAAGGGATTAGAATTTCCGCTAAACAAAGAGACACTTGAGTTCGGAAAGCGAGAGGGTGCGCTTAATAGATCTAATTCGGACAAAGTGAGTATAAGTTTCAAAGAGGGCGACCTGCTTATTTTCAGAAAACATTTTCTTGTATAAATTTATTGAGAGTTTCATTTTCCATATACGATTACGCTGTTATCATTTTATACTTTGCAATTTCAATTATAATAGGATTACGTGTAAAATCTGCTGATAAAACTAACGAGGCTTATCTTGTGGCAAGCAGAAGAATTACTCTTCCTGCCTTTGTAGCAACTCTGGTCTCAACTTTTTATGGAGGGATATTAGGTGTAGGAGAATTTACTTACAACTACGGCTTTTCAAGCTGGATAATGAATGCATTTCCCTATTATTTTTTCATAACAATTTTTGCTTTTTTCTTAGCTAAAAAAATCAGGAAGAGTTCTTTATATACAATACCTGATAAACTTGATTTAATATATGGGAAAAAAGTAAGTCTGCTCGGTGCATTTTTAGTTTTTTTGTTGGTAACTCCTGCTCCTTATCTCTTAATGCTTGGAATTATTTTACAACTGATAACGGGCTGGTCGATTCAGATTTCTATTTTAGTATGCTTGCTTCTTTCAATTGTATATTTATTCAAAGGCGGATTAAAGGCAGATGTAAATGTAAACATTTTTGAATTTGTAATGATGTACGTAGGCTTTGCAGTTATCCTGCCATTTTGTTTTTCAAAGATAGGAGGGTTTGGATATTTAGCAGATAATCTACCGGCAGAACATCTTACAATTACAGGCGGCAATTCTCTACCATATATTTTGGTTTGGTTTTTAATTGGTTCATGGTCACTGGTTGACCCTACTTTTCATCAGAGATGTTACGCAGCGGAAAATCCGTCAACTGCAAAAAAGGGAGTTTTAATTTCATTGCTGTTCTGGTTCATCTTTGATTTTTTTACTATTACAGTCGGGCTGTATGCAAGAGTATTTTTACCTGATTTGAAAGAGCCGCCGATGGCATATCCCTTATTGGCAGATTCTATATTGCCAATAATTGTAAAAGGAGTTTTCTTTACAGGGATGATTGCAACTGTTATGTCAACCTTGCATTCTTATATTTTTGTTTCGGCAACTACATTCGGGAATGATATTGTATCGAGAATAAAAAATCAGAAGGACGTTCTTAATAAATATTCAAAGCTGGGAATAATAGTAACAGCAGTTATCTCATTAGTGATATCGTTTTATTTTCCGTCAGTGGTACAAATTTGGTATTTAATCGGAACTTTATGCATTCCGCCGTTATTAATAAGTATAATAACTTCATATTTCGAAAAGCTGCAGGTAAAATCATTTTATATTTTCAGTTCGATGCTCGCATCATTTGTAATTTCACTGTCCTCATTTTTAACCGGACAGTTTAATCAGATAGATGGCAGCCCTGTATTTCCATTGGGATGGGAGCCTATGTATCCCGGAATGATAGCCGGGCTTGGAATTTATTTTATAGGATTGTTAGAAAAGAATTTAAACAGAGTAAAAGTTTAATTGAGAAAATCATACATCAAAATAATAGCTGTAATTTTTTATATACTCCTGCCGGTAATTTGTTTTGGGCAGGGAGCTCAGGTAACCGATACATTAAAATTAGATTACCGAACTAAAGAATCGTTAGATACAAATTTATTCAACGTATTCCCAAAGAAAGTTAATAAAACTAAAGTCGGATTAGTATTAAGCGGCGGCGGCGCAAGAGGTATATCACAGCTAGGCGTAATGAGTGTGCTCGATGAAAATAATATTGAAATAGATCAGATTACAGGTACAAGCATTGGTGGAGTAACCGGAGGACTTTATGCAACAGGGTATACACCATCTAAGATAAGAGATATTTTTAAAAATGTTGACTGGGTTACGACTCTTAGTTTAACAGATAAATACCAACGACAATATTTATTCCTTGATCAAAAATTAATACAGGATAAAAGTCTTCTTTCTATTTCCATCGATGGTTTCACTCCTACATTTCCTTCTTCTCTTTCTTCAGGGCAGAAACTTACCGAGCTTATAAATATTTTAATGCTTAATGCTAAATATCATCCGAGACAAAACTTTAAAGATTTAAAAATTCCATTAACTGTAGTTGCAACAGACTTTGATAAAGGAGAGAAAGTTGTTCTTACAGAAGGAAATTTAAGCGAAAGTATTAAGGCGTCATTCACATTTCCATTATTATACTCGTCGATAAATATAGACGGCAAAAACTTAGTTGATGGTGGTTTAACGGCAAATATCCCGGTAAGCGTTGCCAAAGAATCAGGCTCTGAATATATTATTACAGTTAATTCTACAAGCCCGTTGAGAAAAAGAGAAGAGATTACAAATCCATTGTATACAGCTGACCATATACTTTCAATAACAATGAATCAATTGAACAATGTCCAGCTGCAGAATTCAAATGTTGTTATCACGCCTGATATTGAAAGAACCTCTACTTTTGATTTTGATAAGATAGATTATCTTTACGAAAAAGGCAGATTAGCCGCACAGGAACAAATTCAAAAAATTATTGAAGGAATTGATTCAGCTGAAATTGCGTCTTCAAAGTACTTTAATAACTTTCTTATTAATGCTACTCCTAAGCTTACCATACTGGGAGAAAATCAGGCCCGGTTTAATTTTACAAAAATTACTGAGAACTTCACAGATAATAAATTTATAAGATATACTGAGATAGAACAAAAATTAAAACAACTTTATAAGACCGGCTACTTTAATAAGGTAGAAGCTCAAATAGTTGGAGAAACAAACGGCGCTACTATAAATTTTATAGCTGAATCTAATGATGTTCTCGAGAATATAGTGTCCAACAGTTCTTATCCTGAAATAACTGATTTGATAAATAGCTTCAGAACTTTAAATAGAAATAATGTATTAAATCTTAACCAGTGTTTTAAATTTTATGAAACTCTGCTTCAGACATTAAGAGATAATAATCTAAGCCTTGTTGAAATCGAGAAATTTTATTTTAACCATACTAATAAAACTCTTGAAATATATTTTTCGGACGGCAAAATTAATAATCTTGATATAGAAGGAAATGATAAATCTAATGAAAATTTAATTCTACGCGAGCTTTCATTCGATAAAGAAGAAATCATTCGGAAAGATAATCTTGAAAATTCTTTAAAAAATATTATCGGTACAAATCTCTTCAGGCAGGTGAGTTTTGATTTTGATTTTGAAAAGAAA
>JBHEKU010000116.1:0-18507 GCA_041859205.1 Ignavibacteria bacterium
GTTACTCTGCAAAGAATGTTACAAAAATGTTACTCTGCAAAGAATGTAACAAAAATGTTACTCTGCAAAGAATGTAACAAAAATGTTACTCTGCAAAGAATGTAACAAAAATGTTACTCTGCAAAGAATGTAACAAAAATGTTACTCTGGAAAGAATGTAACAAAAATGTTACTCTGCAAAGAATGTAACAAAAATGTTACTCTGCAAAGAATGTAACAAAAATGTTACTCTGCAAAGAATGTAACAAAAATGTTACTCTGCAAAGAATGTTATTCGTCATGGCGAATTACTCTTAGATTACATTGATAAATTCATCAGGACTAAAAATGGCTACACTGTAAAAACAACACTTAGCATTTAAAACCCGTCAAAAATTCATCATAAAATTGAAAATTCGGATTGGGTATTGACAATTAAAACAATCTTGTTTAATTTGCTGTAGCGATAACTACAACAATCTTAATTAACCCTCAGAATATGAAAATCATTCTTACAATTGTTTTTATAGGACTCACTTTTTTAACTGATGTAAAAGCTGACTGGCTGAAACTTACAAGCTATCCCGCAACAAATGCACGTGATATTGTTGAAAAAAACGGAGTACTGTATGCCGGAGCTCAGGGTTCCGGAGTATATCTATCTTACAATAATGGCGCAAACTGGGTACAAAGAAATAATGGACTTAACACCAATCGAGCCACTACTGTTCACGCTATTGCATACTTAACGCCGGGACTTTTTATCGCGACGACTGACGGAATTTTTATGTCAACAGATGACGGATTAAACTGGACAGCAAAAAATAACGGTCTGCAGATTGGGCCGGGCGCTGTATATTATTTTGCTTACTCGCTGTTTGAGGATGAAGGAGCTTTGTATGCAGGTACATTTAATGCAATTTATAAATCTTCAAATAACGGAGATACATGGGTGCCTATTATTCCTGTGGCTACTCACATGGATATCTGCGCATTTCATAAATACGATAATTTTATAATGGCTGGAACCTCAGCGGGTAACCGTCCGCCTATTATGTCATCTACAAATAACGGAAGCAGCTGGTCTAACATGAGCATTAACGGGGGATTTCCAACGAGTGCTTTTTGCATTTACAGTGAACCCGGTAAAATATTTGTAGGTACTGCTATCGGCGCCTGGTTATCTACCAATGGCGGAGTTAACTGGATTCGCCGGGATAACGGTTTAGGTGCTGATCCATATGTCTTTTCATTTGCAAAAGTAAATACTACTCTTTTTGCAGCAACAAATAACTGGGTTTATAAATCAACTAACAGCGGACTAAACTGGAAGCTTGATTCTATGAACGGTCAAACATTTCAGGATGTGAATAAATTATTAGTCTATGGAAACAGATTGTATGCAGGTTCAACCACAGGTCTGTACTATAGAAATATAGATGAACTTATTACCGGAATTGAAAATCCCAAAGGTGAAATAATAAGGGATTATAAACTATCACAAAATTATCCTAATCCGTTTAATCCTGTGACAAAAATAGAGTACCAGATTCCTTCGCAGAGCAATGTGCTTCTCAAAGTTTATGATTTTACCGGCAAGGAAGTACAGACATTAGTTAATGAAATAAAATCCGCAGGAAATTACTCGCTTGATTTCAATGCTTCATCACTGTCAAGCGGAGTATATTTTTATAAGCTTGAAACAACAAATTTTTCTTCAGTGAAAAAAATGACAGTAATAAAATAAATTTTCTGTTATGACTTTGCCGTAGTTCCGATAACTGCGGCAAGGTTATTTATACACTGCAATTCTTTTTCTACTTTCCATATATTTGTATCTCAGAATTATAAAATGATATTAAAAGAGTTTAAAACGGAAGACATAGATATTCTTATTGATATTCTTGTTGATATTCTTGTCAATAATCCATGGCAGTTTCATTCAGGAAAAGGATGGTCGAGAGAAATGGTTGAGGAAGAAATAAAGTCAGGCTACTTCAGCTCCGTTGATAAAAAGACATTTTTTCTTAAAGATGAAAAAGAGACAATCGGATTTATAAGAATTTTTGATTTAGTTGACGATACATTGGACGACGAAACTCCGCTCTTCGATTTAAGAATAAAAAGAGAATTCAGAGGCAAAGGATTTGGAAAGCAGGCAATTGATTTGGCAATAGAGTTTGTGTTTAATACTTATCCGAATAAGAACAGATTTGAAGCAACTACGCGGCATGATAATATAGCAATGAGAAAAGTCTTGGAGAAATGCGGATTTGTAAAGGAAGCTCATTACAGGCAATCCTGGCCTGATAAAAACAATGTGAAGGTTGATACAGTCGGCTATGGAATTCTAAGAAGTGACTGGCAAAATAACTCCAGGACTGATGTGAATTGGAACGATATGTAGCTATATAATTGCCTGAGCCATGTCCTTTAAAACATCTTGGATTTAATCGTTAACTCCATATTTTAGTTTACTATTCATCTGTGTCATCATAAAAATCATAAGTATTCCTGTCCAGCTTTAGCGGGATGTGTTCCCTAATTACTGTAACTTGGAACTCGTAATTTGAAACTGAAAATTGGAACGATATGTAGTTTTTTTCCGTTTTTTAGGAGTAGGAGATTAATTATATTAATTTATGACAGAAACACTAAATAGTACACTGGACGAAAATAAAATATACGAAGAGCTTAGGAAAAAATCCAAAGATGTAAGCGAGAAAGATGTTACTAAAGTTCTTAGAAGCGAAGATGATGTAAAGAAACGCTCGGAGAAGCTCAACAAAAATGTATTCGGAAAGCTTTTGAGTCAATTATCGTTAGCTTATGAAATGATAAAAGATTTTAAGTCTAAGAGATATGTTGATGTTCCATGGCGTACAATTACGCTTATAATCGGTGCTGTTTTATATTTTATAAATCCGTTTGATATTGTACCTGATATTTTGCCTGTGATAGGATTTACCGATGATGCTGTAGCTTTTGCTGCTATATTCCGTTCAGTGCAGGGAGACTTGCTCCGTTACTGTGAATGGAAAGGATACGACCCGGAAAAATACTTTTAATTTTTTTTATTATATTTGTAAAGAAGTTCAATTAAACGAATTCATTAGAATTCTTAGAAAGAAGTAATGGTTGAACGCATCAATCACAGTATTATTCATCGGTGATATAATCGGCGAGCCCGGTTTTAATCACACTCAGACGTTCTTACCTGCTTTGACTGCAAAGCATAAACCCGACTTCGTAATTGCCAACGGTGAAAATATCACAGACGGCATGGGCATTATCGAAAGAGATGCCTTAAAATTACTTAGCCTGAACATAAATGTACTTACCGGCGGTAACCACACAATGGATAAGATTCAGGCACACAAATTTATTAACGATACCAGAAACCTTCTCAGACCTGCAAACTATCCGCGCGGTGTATACGGCAACGGATACGGTATTTACAAGGTCGGAAATTCAAATCATAAGATTGCAATTATAAATCTTATGGGAAGAGTTTTTATGAAGCCGATTGAATGTCCGTTCAAAACCTTTGACTGGATTTATGAAAAAGTGAAGAATGAAACAAATATTATCTTTGTAGATTTCCATGCAGAAGCCACAGCGGAAAAAATGGCTTTCGGATGGCATTGCGACGGCAGAGCATCAGTAGTAGTCGGTACGCATACACACTTACAAACTGCCGATAACAGAGTATTGCCGAACGGCACTGCTTATATAACGGATGTTGGTATGACAGGTCCTTATGATTCGGTAATTGGAATGAAGAAAGAAGCCTCAATTAAGCGTTTTATGTTCGCAACTCCGCAGAAGCATGAAGTAGCCCAGAATGACTTACATCTGGCAGGAGTATTGTGTAAGATAGATACAGTAACAGGACGGGGAATTTCCATCGAACGGATATTTTACCCGGAGTTTTAATAAAATTTATTTGGAACTAAACAAGAAATAATACATTTATACTTATAATGAGTATGATTTATACTTACTAACTAAACAAAACACATGAAAGCAGCACTAAAACTTTTGTTACCACTTCTCTTTCTCAGCACCGCAATCAGCGGATTACTTTTCACCTCAGGGTGTAAAGAGGATCTTATATCAGGTGATACAACCACAGTCGCCAATCCAAATGTAAGAACTTTTAAGAATGTTCAGGTATATGAAGATTTTGACGCGACTTCTTATAGTGGTGTTGATTTATATAACGGAACAACGGTTCTTTCACTTGATCCATCTAGAGATATTGAGATGGCAGATTCTGTAGGACTTTCCGAAAGATACCTTATCAGAAGCGGAACAGGAGATATATTCCTTGATAATAGGGCAATCGGCAAAGAAACCAGATTTTCTAAACAGTTTTCAAGTAGAAATATGACTCAAAGTCAATTTGATGCTGTGACGAAAATTGATGATTCTAATAATAATTTAGATTCGACTGATTTTACAAGTTATTCTACCTCTTATTTTGGATCAACCTTTACCACGAATGATTATAGAGTTTACGGAGTTTTCTTAAAAGAAAGAAGCGCAGGTCTTCCTAAACCGATCTTCGGATTGATATATTTAAAAACTCTGGAAAGATTATCAGTAGGTGGAAATATGAGTTTAAAGCTTACGTTTGATGTTAAATTAAATACAAATGGACAGAACGATTTCAGAGAAAGAGTTCCTTCTACTAACTAATTAATAAAAATTTTATTTTTTAATCCCAATTTACCCCCTTATTTTTTAAGGGGGTTTTT
The DNA here is from genome assembly GCA_041859205.1 of Ignavibacteria bacterium. Lineage (GTDB taxonomy): Bacteria > Bacteroidota > Ignavibacteria > Tepidaquicellales > Tepidaquicellaceae > JAFDZO01. Next base: position 4,740 of record JBHEKU010000116.1, read on the forward strand.
TATTTTTATTTTTGAAAATAATCTTTAATTAATACTTGAATTTGTCTAAAATAGCTCTTAAATTGAATTACAACTCAAACTTATGAGAAAATATTTACATTTTTCAATTGGATTATTAGCCGTGTTTACATTTTCAGCAATTGTTTTTGCTGCAGTATCATTACAATATTTTACTGCCAAGAATAATTCTGAAGGCATATTAGTCGAATGGAAAACTGTAGATGAATCGGGAACGGTGAAATTTGACATCGAAAGAAGCGTCAATACTCCCGATAATTTTCTTAGCCTCAATACAAAAAATGCAACAGGTAATAATTCCTATTATTCTTATCAGGATAATTCAGTTGAAGCCAGAAACAGTTCGGCAACAATTTACTATTATCGTTTGAAATGCCAGGATGCATCAGGAGGCTATACTTATACAAATCACATCACAGTCAGTCACACAGTTTCCGGAATCAGAAGCACATGGGGAAGCATTAAAGCTATTTTCCGGTAACAAGAAATTTTTATTTCCGTATACTACACTATCCTAAAATTTAATTTTTACTTTTATGAATAAGCAAGATATTCCTGTGTTCAAAAATGATCCTGTTATGGTTTTAGTTCTGGGTATTGTTACATGCGGTTTATATTTCATTTACTGGAATATGAAAGTGGCTGAAGTATTTAATAAAATTACAAACCGTGAGCTCATCTCCGCTCCTGTAGCAATACTCGGCGGGCTATGTTCACCGGTGCATATGTATTTTTATTATTTAGTCGGTCAGGGCTTGGATGAGCTTGGCCAATTAATCGGAAAAGATAACTTAAAAGATAAAGCAGTTTTGTTAATGATACTCGGATTCTTTTTTCCGGCAGTATCTGCTATGATAATACAAGGTCACCTGAATGAACTTTACGACGAGAATCCGAAACAATAAAGGGAAGTTCGGCTGGCTGATAACATACGTAACGATTATCACATTGAGTTTTTTTATTTCTCCGTATCTTGATACGGGGATTGAACTTTGCTCTATGAAATATTTAACCGGGCTTCCATGTCCGGGATGCGGTCTGACTCATTCTTTTGCAAGTGTTTCTTCCGGGCATTTTTCGGAGGCTTTTAAATTTCATTTTTTTGGTCCGTTCATTTACGTTACAGTGTTAATTTTTATTTTTATTCTTTCTTCGGAATTATTTTTCGATAAAAAATTTCCAAGACTGAGAAAAATATTTTTTTCAAAACGGTTTACATATATATTCGGTATTATTTTATTTTTGTTTTTTTCATTTAGAATTTATAATTTAGTGTTCACAGGCGAATTCACAAAGTTACTACATAATTCTGTTATACTAAAATTCATTTATTAACTAAAAACAAAAAAACATGCTGAAACCACTTTTATTACTTCTTTCTCAAGTTGACTACGATACAAAGGATGGCGGAATGATGGGTGCCATTTTTGGCGGAGCAATCGGAATTGTATACCTTGCTATAATCGTTTTAATGATTATTGCATGGTGGAAAATTTTTGAGAAAGCAGGAAAGCCGGGCTGGGCTGCTATAGTTCCAATTTATAACATAATTGTATTATGTGAAATTGTAGGAAGACCCGCATGGTGGGTAGTTCTGTTTCTGATTCCTTGTGTAAACATTGTGGCTCACATTATGCTCAGTTTAGATTTAGCAAAGTCATTCGGAAAAGATGTTGGTTTTGGTGTAGGCTTAATAATTCTTCCATATATATTTGGATTAATGCTTGGCTTCGGCTCTGCAACCTATGTAGGTCCTGCAGCAGCACAAAAAGCTTAGATATATTGTTTTAAATATTTTCAAACGGTTGCATTATAATTATATAGTGCAGCCGTTTTTGTTTATTAAAAAGAGTTACAATAAAGATTATTAAAGAAATAAAATCATGCGAATAAATTATGTTTGATAAATTAGAAAAAGTTGTTGCGAGACATAGTGAACTTGCCGACCTGCTTTCAAAGCCGGAAGTGACTAACGATACTAACCAATACAAAAAGCTTACAAAAGAATATGCAGACCTGCAGGAGCTTGTTGAAACATTCGCAGAATATAAGAGCACGAAAAAAAGCGTTGAAGAGAACAGACAATTATTTCTTGATACTACTGATGCAGAAATGAAAGAAATGGCAAGAGAAGAGCAGGAGCAGCTTGAAAATAAACTTGCCGGAATAGAAGCAAAACTAAAAGAGTTAATTGTACCAAAAGACCCCGAAGACGCAAAGGATGCAATACTTGAAATCCGTGCAGGTACAGGCGGTGAGGAAGCTGCTTTATTCGCGGCCGACCTTTACAGAATGTATACACGTTACTTTGAAACAAAAGGATACAAAGTTGCAGTAATGGATTTCAGCGAGTCATCTACTCCCGGTGGAATAAAAGAAGCTGTGCTGGAAGTCAGCGGAAAAAATATCTACGGCGATTTAAAATATGAAAGCGGAGTTCATCGCGTACAGCGTGTACCTAAAACAGAAGCTAACGGAAGAGTTCACACCTCGGCAGCTTCAGTAGCAGTATTGCCTGAAGCTGAAGATTTTGATGTAGAATTGAACGATAACGATATGAAAATTGATGTATTCCGTTCAGGCGGCGCCGGCGGACAGAACGTTAACAAAGTTGAAACTGCAATAAGAATTACTCACATTCCTACTGGAATTGTTGTGCAATGTCAGGATGAACGTTCGCAGCTGAAGAATAAATTAAAAGCTATGAAAGTGCTGCGTTCAAGATTGTATGAGCGTGAGCTTGAAATAAGAAACAGCGCAATCTCTGCAAACAGAAAAGGACAGGTAAAGACAGGTGACAGAAGCGAGAAGATAAGAACATATAATTTTCCGCAGAACAGACTGACTGACCACAGAATAGGATTAACGCTTTATAATCTTTCGGATATAATAGAAGGTGATTTAGATGAAGTAATAGATAAACTTAAAACTGCCGATAGAGCAGCCAAGATGGCAGAGGAAGTAGGGATATAAAAAATTCTCGTTACTGAGCTCCTGCTTCGTAACGTATTTACTTCAGTTTACCCCAGTAAACTTTTGTTTCGTATTCAAACTCTACAGTGCCGTTATTATTATATTTATTAAAAATGTTTTTTAATTCTACAAGCATTTCTGCATTATCTATCGGAGCGTATGAAGAGGATAGCAGTCTTCCTTTTACTCCTTCATAATCAAAGACCTGCATATTTTTAAAACTATGCACGTAAGATTTATGCGGTGCAAAGAACCATTCAATAGTTTTATCATCTCCTGATTCCAGAGTTTTATGCACAACTTTTTCATAGTCCGTACCAAATTTCAGTAGCAGTTTTTCATAGGCAATCAGAAAATCTGAAGTGTCAATTTTTCTTGAATTCCATATTAGAACAACATAACCCTCTTCTTTCAATATTCTCTTAAATTCTGTTTTAGCCTTTTGCACGTCAAACCAGTGAAATGCCTGTCCGGCAAGAACGATATCCATTGAATCATTTTCCAGAAGAGTATCTTCTGCTGTTCCGTTTACACTGATAAAATATTTGTATTTTTCTAAATAAATTTCAGCTGCCTCGCGCATTTCTTTATTTGGCTCTATTCCATAAACTTTATTATCGTTCTCTAAAAAAAGTTCTGCTGATATTCCTGTTCCGGAACCTATGTCTGCAATTGTTTTCTCGGAGTTAAGTCCAATTTGTTCAGATAAAAAGTTTATAATTTCCTGCGGATAATGTGGTCTGTATTTTACATAGTTTTCAACGCGGTTTGAAAATCTTTTAGTTGAGTCTTCCATTCGGTAGTTTATTTATGTTTTATCTTAAAATTCGGAATTACTATATTATTAAATACAAATAAAAACTATGAAATTAAAAGTAATAATTACTTCTTTATCTTTGGTGATATTGATCGCATTTCTTACAGGCTACAATATTATAAATTATAAAGAGTCCAATCAACCCACTGAGATATACAGTAAAGTTAAAATAAAAGCTGTTTCCCCCGAACAGATAAAAATTTTGACGCAAAACGACATTACACTGGAGCATTTTGAAGGTGATTTTCATGACGGAATTGAAGTTGTAATTAACCAGAATGAAATTGCCCGGTTGAAATCTACAGGTATTCCCTATGAAACTATGATTGCCGATATGGACGACTATTATAAGAACCGTCCGGCTTCTACACCTGAAGATTTAATGAAGAGTAAAGCTATTCAGCAGAACGATAACGTTGCGGGGTTTTCATACGGCAGTATGGGCGGCTTTCATACCTATGACGAGCTTGTTCAAAAACTTGATTCACTCCGCCTGCAATATCCTACTCTTATAACTGTTAAGCAGGATAGAGGTACTACTGTAGGTGCAAGAAAAATTTGGTCTGTTAAAATTTCCGATAATGCCGATGTAAACGAATCGGTAACCGAACCAGCAGTATACTTCGATGCTCTGCATCATGCGCGTGAGCCGATTTCTATGGAGGCATTGCTTTATTATATGTACTGGCTTCTTGATAACTATAACACAAATCCTGAAGCAAAATATTTAGTTGATAACAGAGAAATATATTTCATCCCGATTGTGAATCCTGACGGCTACGCATATAACCAGCAGACAAATCCTAACGGCGGCGGAAACTGGAGAAAGAACAGAAGAAATAACGGTAGCTGCTTCGGTGTAGATCTGAACAGAAACTACAGCCTTGGCTGGGGATATGATAACAGCGGTTCCAGTCCTGATCCTTGTTCAGATACATACAGAGGACCTTCGGCAAACTCAGAACCGGAGTCACAGGCTGTAAAAAGTTTAGTTGATGCAGTACGTCCTAAAATTTCTTTCTCAGCTCATTCAGTAGCAGGAAGATATTTAAATCCGTTCGGCTATAGAGACAGCTCAGTTGCTTATGAAGTATATTCTGATTTAAGCAATGACTTCTCCACACAAAATGATTATTTATACGGCACTGTATGGCAGATGCTTGATTATTATTCAAACGGTACAACCAGAGATTATCTGCATTCACAGGGCACATATTGCTGGACACCTGAAATGGCAGGCAGCGGTTTCTGGCCAACAGTTTCCGAAATTATTCCATTATGTAATGAAAATTTAGGTCCGTTAAAATATTTAACATGGGTTGGAGGCGCTTATGCCAAGATGCAAAACTTTAAATTACTTGGAAAAGGATACGTAGAAAAAACAGACACGCTTTCAATTGAGGTAAGCGTTAACAATAAAGGATTATCAAAAACGTCAAAGAATGTTGTGGTAAGTATTGCTTCACCTTATCCGAATTTAACAGTTTTGAATGCAACAGTAAATTATGACAGCATTCAGGCGAGAACAATAAAAAAGAATACTACAAATCCATTTAAATTTATTGTAACGAACTCGGCTGCATTGATGGATGAAATAAAATTAATAATTACAGTTAAGCAGGAAAATGTTACAACAACTATTGACACGGTAAAAGTAAATGTTGGTAAACAATCATTACTTTTTTCAGATGATGCGGAAAGCGGTACCGGTAATTGGACAAAGGCAGGAACAGGAATTTTATGGGATACTTCATACATTTCGCCTTACGAAGGAAATAAATCTTTTGCGGATTCCCGTTACGGCAATTCAAGAAACACAACGAATAATACATTTACACTCAATACACCAATTAATTTAACAGGGACATTGAACCCACGAATGGAATTCGCAACACGCTTTGCAACAGAAAAAGGTTTTGACTACGCCAGAATTCAGGTAAGCTCGAATAACGGAAGCACATGGACCAGTCTGGCAGGGCGATATACAACAACTGTCAGCAGCCAGCCTTCCTATACGGGAAATCAATCATGGGTTGTTGACCAGATTAATATAGCTTCCTATGCAGGTCAGACAATTAGAATAAGATTTAATTATGTTTGCGACGGCGGACAGCCCGGTGATGGATTCTTTTTTGATAATTTTAAAGTGCTGAATTATACACTCACTACCGGAGTTACCCAGATTGGTACCGAAGTGCCGGAAAGATTTGCGCTGAAGCAAAATTATCCAAATCCTTTCAACCCGGTTACGAAGATAAATTATGATTTACCTAAGGCAGGATTTGTAACTATGAAAATTTATGATATCACAGGAAAAATAGTAGCAAACTTAATAAGCCAAAATCAAAACGCAGGCAGATATTCAGTTGATTTTATTGCAAATGATTTCCCAAGCGGAACATATTTTTATAAGCTTGAAGCAGGTGATTTTAGTGAAGTGAAAAGAATGGTGTTGGTTAAATAATTTTTATAATGTAAGCAAAAAACAAAAAGCCTGAAAGATTTTTTCTCTCAGGCTTTTTTTGATTATTTATAAAATTATTATATAGGATTATTTTGTATAGTAGCTAGGATCAGATATAATTCCTTTTAAGTCTTCCCAGGGGACAAACAAATCTGTCGGTCCCGTAGAGTACGGAGCAATATCATAGCTGTTGTAATAAAACCTTATCCCTTTTTTCTCCAGTGCAAAATTATTTGTATATGTAATTTTGTTCTCAAAGAGATATGCTTTATCCTGAAGGTTATCCGTTGCACTTAAGCCCTTCATTTTTCTAAAGTCTGCATCGATTATTTTATTTAGCGCAGCTTCCCAGCCTGTACCGAACAGAGTTGTTAGAGTAATAGGATTCCCGCTTTTCTTATCATAATTGTAATAAGCTAAATAAGAATTGGGATGAGCTCCTCCCGTGTACATGGATTGAGAAATTGCATAAGAGACAACATTCTTTCCGTTAAAGTCAGGCTTGCCGTTAATTTCCGCGTACCACGATGCACCGTTTGTCTGCACTTTTAAAGAGCTGTCATACTCGGCAATAAAATTACTTGCAGCATCTTTAAAATTCGTGGCTTTCATATCTTCAAAAATATTAGCTGCTGAAAGAAGTGAATCTTTAACAGCATTATTAATGATGTTGTTTATTCTTCCCGACCTTAAGAGCTTATAAGTCAGCTGGAAGTAAGTACACTCCCCGCTGTTTTGTTTACACCCTTTGTAGGACTTATAAACTTTTTTAGTTGAGCTTGTTTTCTTCTTTGTTTTTGTTGAATTTGTATCTGTTTGTGAGTTCGTACTTCCGGCAAAAGCTAATAACGCTGTAAGAATAATAAACGCTTTTATTAATTTCATTGAGATAGGTTTGATTGGTTTGAAATTGTACTACAAAAATAAGTTTTCATATTGATTAAGAAAATAGTAATATTGTAATTATTTTTTTAATTTCCCCTTTTTGAAACCTTTTCATTAACGATTCGTTAATTTTTGAAACATTAACCCGGAGTTACCCTTATGTCTTTCTGGCTGAAAGCACCCTCTGCTGCAATTTTATCGTTGATAACATGTCTAAGTGCATTATCTCAGACAAATGATTCACTTTTAACTTCTAAAGAATTATCTGCTATTACAATAAGTGAAACAAAAAAAGATTCGACAAAATCTTTAATTGATACTTTAGTAAAATCTGCAAGTAATACAGAACAAATTAAGGATACTTCTTCTTTCCGGCCAAATAACGGTGGTCAGCTGGAAGTATTTCCTTTGAAAATTGAAGAAGGAAAGATAAAGGTTGACGGAGTTCTTGATGAAGCTCAGTGGAAGGACGCAGTAAGACTTTCAAACTTTAGTGAAGTCTCCCCGGGTGATAACTGCAAGCCGCCGGTAGAAACAGAGACCTACGTGTTATATGATAACGACAATATATATTTTGGATATATCTGCCACGATGAAGATATGAAAAATCTGCATGTAACTTTTGCTGACAGGGATAAAATATTTCAGGATGACTTTGCCGGATTTTTTATAGATACGTATTCAAACAGTAAACAGGCGTACGAGTTTTTAACTAATCCTTATGGGATACAGGGCGACTTGCTCTGGTCTAACGGTAACGAAGATGCAAGCTATGATGCAGTATGGCACTCCGGCGCAAAAATTTATAAAGATAAGTGGACATGCGAAATATCCATACCTTTCAAAAGTATACGCTTCCCCAATAAAGATATTCAGGACTGGAAAGTTCACGTGTACAGAATTCGCCCGCGCAAGAACCGCGATGAATATTTCTGGTGCCCTATTTCGCGAGATGACCCGTCCCTATTTACTAAAGCAGGAACATTAAAAGGATTAAAAAATATTAAAGGCGGAAAAAATCTTGAAGTGCTGCCTTTTGTTTTGGGAAGTCAATCAAGAGAGCTTTTAGATTTTTCGAATGCGAATTCAAACTACCTCAACGGTGATCCTAAAATTGATTTAGGCCTGAATGTTAAATACGGTATAACATCTAATTTGACGACTGACCTTGCAATAAATCCGGATTTCAGTCAGGTTGAATCTGATGCAGGCGTTATTAATATAAACTCTAACTTTGCATTATTTCTCCCGGAGAAAAGACCATTTTTCCTCGAAGGAAAAAATATTTTCAGCACTCCGTATGATGTAGTGTATACACGTTCCATTAATTCTCCATCGCTTGCAGGTAAGATAACAGGGAAGATAGGAAAAGTCGATGTCGGATATATTACAGCATATGACCATAAAACTCCCTTCCTTGTGCCTCTTGATGAAAGCAGTTCTGTGTTCTCTACAAGAATACACTCGCTTTCAAATATACTTAGACTGAAACATGACCTCGCCGATGATTCATACATTGGTATGATTTTTACAGACAGAGAGTATAAAGATACTACGGGGAATTTTTTCAAATATAACGGATTTAACAGAGTGCTGGGAGTTGACGGCAAGCTGAGATTTATGGATAAGTACTCATTCGTATTCCAGCTCCTCCATTTCAATACGCATGAGCTTAATGACAGCAATTTATACTACGACCCCGACCTGAGATTCGATGAAGGTAAATATACAGCAGGATTTGACGGTGAAAGTTTTTCAGGCACAGGCGGATATTTATCTTTCAGAAGAAGCGCGCGGCATTGGAATTTTGATGTGAACTATGATTTCATTCCTTCCGCCGCCAGGATGGATAACGGTTTTTTATCAAACAATAATTATAAAACTCTTTCAAGCTGGCAGGGTTATACTATTTATCCTGAAAGCAAATGGCTGGTGAGAATTGAGCCTTCACTTTTTGGCTATATAAAACATAATTTTCAGAATAAGCTTCGCGAACAGTTTGCGCAGGCGCAGCTGTATATACAGTTTGCACATCAGATAAATGCAAACCTGAGTATGTTTTTAGTGAACAACGAAGTTGTCGGCGGAGTATATAATACAGATGCGCTCAGACCTTCAATAAATATGAATATTAACACTATGCCAAAGTTTACATTCGGATTTTATTATTCAAGGGGAAAGGCGATTGTCCGCTTCATTGAACCTTCATATATTGGCTATACTCAGCAGCTTCAGTTGTGGAATACTTTCAAGCCGCTGGAACAGCTTAGTATTGTAACAGATTACTCCTATGGAGAGCTTGCGAATAATTCAAACCTGAGTGATAAATTATATGCAGGATATATAGTACGAAACAGAATGTCTTATCAGTTTTCAAAACAATTGTTTTTAAGGTTGATAACAGAATATAATTCGTTCGGTAACAGCTTCAGGGTTGACCCTTTGATTAGCTACAAAATAAATCCGTTTACTATTTTTTATCTGGGCTCCAGTCATAGCATAGAAGATATTCCGTCACAAAATGACCCGTCCAGGTTTGTTGAAACTGAAAGACAGATATTTGTAAAGTTTCAGTATCTGTGGAGATTGTGATACTTAGCTAAGAATATTGAAACTTTATTTCAAACTTTTTAATTTTATATCATAACAGTTTTATTCCATGAATTAAATCACTTAGGTGAAATAATCTAATCTCACATTCATTTCTTCAATTCCTGTCATAGGGAAATCTATATACAATTTTAAAATCAATTTTTGAAATCGTTTTCTTTTACTTTGAAATGAAAACGTATTTTATATTTTATATGCATATTAAGCTAAATAATATATTATATACCCATGCGGATAAGGAAAAATTATTTTCCAAATTAAGCTTTGCAATCCCGGATAATAAATCTGCTTTAACCGGTGATAACGGAACCGGAAAAACTACACTGCTTCGTATTATTGCCGGGGAAATTCAGCCGGATGAAGGCACTGTTGTACGTGAAGGCAGCCTTTCATACTTCCCTCAGGATTTTTCTGTATATAATGACAATACAGTTGCGGAAGTATTATCAGTTAAAGAAAAATTATTGTCTCTTGAAAAAATTCTGTCAGGAAATTCAACAGAGGCTGATTATGAAATTCTGAATGATGAATGGGATTTGAAAGAACGAATTACTGAAATCTTTTTTGAAGCAAAGCTGGAAGGAATAAATCTTGATAGAAAATTTGATACTCTAAGCGGCGGAGAAAAATCACGCCTGCTCTTTGCTTCATTGCTATTAAATAAACCCGACTTTGCATTGCTTGATGAACCGACAAACCATTTGGATTCTGAATCAAGAAATATTCTGTATTCGCTTATTAGGAAATATAAAAGCGGACTATTGATAGTGAGCCATGACAGAGAGCTTTTAAATTTAATGGAGGAAATTATTGAGCTTAGCAGCAAAGGTATTAAAACTTACGGCGGTAATTTCGAATTTTATAAGGAGCAAAAGAGAATAGAAACTGAAGCAGCTCAGAATTTTTATGATGCTTTGAACCGGCAATATACTAAATCAGTAAAAGAGAAATACGCTGCTTTGGAAAAACAGGCAAAGAGGTCAGTAACGGGAAAGAAAAAACTGGAGTCAGGCAGTATTCCAAGAATTGCAAAGAAGAAATTACAGGATAATTCAATGAAAACTATCACACGTTTGAAAAATTCTCACTCGCAAAAAGCAGATGGGATAAAAAGTAAGTTGACAGAAGCGAAAGAAAACCTAGAGAACGCTAATTCAATTATTATCGATACAGCTTCTTCTCATATTCCTATAAAAAAGAAAATCCTTGATGTGACGGATTTGAATTTTAAATTTCCCGTAGTTGAAAATTACTTATGGAAAGAGAATATTAACTTCGGTATTTCAGGAAATGAAAGATGGAGCATAAGCGGAATTAACGGGAGCGGAAAATCTGTTCTTCTTAAATTAATCACAGGCGAACTAATACCTTCAGAAGGAAAGATAAATCTTCATAGCAGCAACTTTGCTTTTCTTGACCAGAATGTAAGTATACTTGAGAGAGAGCTAACTGTTTATGAAAACCTTAAAAAATATTCGGATAAAAATTCAAAGACAAAAATTCCCGAGCATGAATTGCGGATAAAACTGGCGCGATTTCTTTTCCGCGGTGAAGATGCTTTTAAAAAAGCTAAGTATCTCAGCGGCGGCGAGAAAATGAGAGCCGGTATTGCTTGTATACTGGCATCGGGAAATGTTCCCGAGCTGCTTATTCTTGATGAGCCTTCAAATAATTTAGATTTAAAGAGTCTGGAAGAACTGACAAGTGCGATAAATCAATATAATGGTGCGCTTTTAATTGTAACGCATGATAAACAATTTTTAGATGATTTAAAAATCGAAAAAGAGTTAATAATTTCCCGCACTGAAAAACCTAAAACTATAATTATATAACCTTTATTTTTCTAGGGAACTTTCTATAGTTTATGCAATATAAACTGTATCTGTAAACAATTGATATTTGTTGTAAAGATTTATAATTTACTATTAACTTTAAACATTATATATGAAATCTAAGTACTTTTTTCGTATTTTCAATTCTTTGTTTTGTCTCGCGTTAATATCGCTTTCGTTCACCGGTTCAAGCTGTAACGACATCTTAAATGCATTGGGCGGAGATGACGTAACCGGTAGCTGGGTAATGTCAAATCAGGGCGGTTCTCAATATGATATCTGCAATGGTGAAACGGTTACATTTTCTTCTACTACTGCTACTTTAACCTGTCCCAGTTCGTCACCGATTACAAGAGCATATACAACTTCAGGGGGCGTTTTAACTTATACAGAAACAGGTATGAGTTACAACTATAGCGTCTCAACTTCTTCGGGTCAGACAGTGTTAACAATGACAGGAAGAAATAACATTAACAGAACACTTGAGTATACTAAGCAGTCATCTGATTCGCACAGCGCAGGCACTCCATTAAAAAACGACAAACATAATTCCACTAATTCATCTGAAGCTAAATAATATGAAAAAAATTTTACAGGCTCTTCCAATAATAGTATTATTAATATCTGTGGGATTTTTTATCGGGCTGACAGATATTAATAAAGAAGAAAAATCTTTTCAAAGTTTTAACTCTTCTGTGAAAACAGGGACGTTAATTTCAAATAATCAAAGTAATATAAGTTTTAAAAATGTAAGTTTATTCGGAGTAACTGCAAACAGAAATAACGCCAATGACTTTGCAAAAAAATCTGTTTCATTAGTTCTTGATAGAAATGCATTAAGAAATATTCTCGCATCAAGAGAGAAATCGATTACATTTACGATTCCTACAGGCGATGCACTTCCTATGGAGCTGGAACTGATAGAACAGAAAATATTTTCCGATGACTTTACATCTTCCGGAATTACAGGGAACAGTGAAACGCCTTTCAACTATACAAAAGGAATCTCCTACAACGGCATCATAAAAGGCAAAGAACATTCCATAGCATCAATAAGTATCTTTAATGAATTTGTTATGGGTGTTATTTCCGATGAGACAGGTAACTACGTTCTCGGCTCGGTAAAGGAAAACAATAACTATACTGATAACTATATTTTTTATAATGACAACGATTTAAAAGTTCTGAATAATTTCAAATGCGGAGTTGAAGATAAAGAAGACAGATTTGCACGTCATAGCGTAAATAACAATTCTGTAAAAGGAAATCAATCCGATTATGATGTTGTGCGCGCACCTGTAAGAATTTATTTTGAAGCAGATTACAGAATGTATCAGGATAACGGTTCGAATCCTACCACTCTGATTAATTTCATTCAGGGAATGTTTGCATCGGTTGCTACTATATATAGTAACGAAAGCATTCCAATGGAAATTTCTCAAATCAGATACTGGACACAATCAGACCCGTACGTCGGTATGACAGAAACACCTGATATACTTACAGCATTTGGAAATAACAGAAAAGATAATTTCTCCGGAAGCCTTGCCCAGTTACTTTCTACAAGACCTGAGATAGGCGGCGGTATTGCCTGGATAGCTGTGCTCTGTATTCCTTATCAGACGAATGATGGTTCAGGAAGATATTCGTTTTCAGGGATTGACCCGAATTATAATAATTTTCCGACTTATTCATGGACGGTAAACGTTGTTGCTCACGAACTCGGACATAACTTTGGTTCGTATCATACTCATTCATGTCACTGGCCTACTAACGGTTTTACAACAACGGGAGCTATAGATTCTTGTTATACTGCCGAAGGATTTTGTTTCAGCAGCACTCGTTCAAATAATAACGGTACAGTTATGAGTTATTGCCATCTAAACGGTGCAATAAGATTATCATTAGGCTTCGGTCCTATGCCCGGAGATACAATAAGAGCCTGGTATAACCGCGCATCATGTTTCACAGGAATTACTAATTCATCAGAACTTCCTGTCGTATATGATTTAAAGCAAAACTTTCCGAACCCATTTAATCCTTCAACAACTATAAGATTTCTGGTACCGGAAGATGCTGTTGTATCATTGAGAGTTTATGATGTTTCAGGGAAAGAAGTTGCGAACTTAATAAATAATTCAAACTACATGCCAGGATTTTATGACGTGA
>JBHEKU010000182.1:0-20074 GCA_041859205.1 Ignavibacteria bacterium
TCCTAAGTTATTAGCTGAGATTACACCCACGAACCTGATCCGGTTAGTACCGGCGTAGGAATAACATTCTATTCAACGCTTATATCACTCATATTTTTTCAGGTTCATGAGAGGCATAAGCGTTTTTTATTTTATCTAAAATGAAACACTTTTTTATTCTTTGTTCTTTATTTTTTATTTGTACAAACATTTCTTTTTCGCAAGAAATACAGCCACCGCCGCCTATGCCAAGGTTGGAGGATTCAACAGATTATCAAACACAGATAATCGAAGTCGATGCATTAAAAGGCATCGAGCGCAAAACTCCCGTTGCATTTCAGGATATCAAGCGCGAGGAAGTTGAGCAGAAATACTGGATGCAGTACTTACCCATGTTCCTTAACGGAAAGACAAGCCTGAAATCCTATTCAGAGTCAGGCGCTTCTATCGGCTACTCTTATTTGTCTTTGCGCGGATTTGACCAGCGCAGAGTTTCCATTCTCATAAACGGCACTCCGCAAAATGATGCAGAAGACCAGCAGGTTTACTGGGTAGACTTGTCCGATATAACTTCATCAGTTGAAAGCATTCAGATTCAGCGCGGTGTTGGTACGGGATTATACGGCACATCCTCCATCGGCGGAGTAATAAATATTCAGACGATAGATTATACAAAGAAAAATTTTCTGAATGTTGGTGTAGGAAGAGGAGATTATAATTCAAACAGATATTCATTTGAATACTCTTCAGGTCTTGCGCAGAACAATATGGGATTTTATGCTAAGTTCTCGAAGACAACTACTGACGGATACAGAGACCAGTCATGGTCAGATCACTGGTCATATTTCATAGGAGCAACGAAGCTTTTCAAGAACTCGTCTTTAAAGATGAATGTCTATGGAAGCCCGATAAAAAATCATCTTGCTTACTTAGGAGTTACTAGAGATTATCTTGACGGCAAAGTTACGGGAGATAAGTTAGTCGATAGAAGATATAATCCTTTAACTTATTATGATGAAACCGATAATTATCATCAGCCTCACTATGAAATAATACATAATTGGCAGCCTTCGAAAAATGTTTACATATCAAATACTGTAAGCTACACCCGCGGTGAAGGATTTTTCGTAACTTCATTTCCTGCTATATGGGGCCTTGATTTTTCTTACTTCAGATTAAATCCTTTCTTTACTTCGGATACAACTACTTTCAATCCTTTGTATTACAAAAGAAATCCTGACGGCAGCTTTTATTTTGAACCGGGCAATGGATATGTAGTTGATAAGAGCGATATGATAACAAAATTATATGTGAACAATAATGATTTCGGCTGGTATCCGAAAGTTCAGATAACTCACAATAATGATAAAGGCACATTGGTAATCGGTGGTGAAGTGCGAATGCATAAATCTGACCACTATGGTGAAATCGCTTTTGCAAATGCTCTTCCGCAAAATACACCGCCGAATTATGAATATTATTATTACAACGGAAAGAAACGCAGCCTTGCCATCTATGCAAATGAAATCTACAATATAAACGACAACATTACTGCGATGGTAGGCTTGCAGTATGCAAATCACCGGTACTCGCTTGAATACGATAAATTCAAGCCATACACATTCGATGTCAATTACGATTTTTTCACGCCACGGGTTGGACTGAATGTTATACTTCCAAATAATCTTAGATTTTTCGGGAATGTTTCCTATGTAAAACGCGAACCGAGGCTGAAAGATATTTACGATGCAGAAAGCCCGTACTCAACACCAAATTTCAGAGTAGTTGATACAGTAAACAATGTTTACTCTGACCCGCTTGTTAAACCCGAGGAGTTAATTGATTATGAGTTCGGCATTAACTATAAAACTCCTGCAATGAATACGAGTTTGAATTTTTATCTGATGAATTTTACCAATGAAATTGTCAGCAACGGACAGCTTGATAATGTCGGCCAGCCGATAAACGGAAATGCAGGAAAATCAGTTCACAGAGGTATTGAGTTTGAAACGGCAATAATTCCTTTTTATAACTCTAAAGTATTGAACAAACTTTCATTGGAGTATAACATAACTTTATCCGATAATTATTTTAAAGAGTACACTGAAATTCTCGGAAGGGATTCAGTCGGCAATGTAATCTACGGCAATGATTACTCCGGTAATCAGATTTTACTTAATCCGTCCCTGCTGGGAAATCTTACTTTGAATTATTATGATAAAGGCGCTTTCAATGTTTATGTAACAATGCAGCATATAGGTAAGCAGTATCTGGATAACTCGGAAAATGAAAGAAAAAATCCTGCTGCTACACAAGTTGCAGGATATGTAAATAAATATATTGAGCCATACATAGTTTTCAACGGCGGAATTTCATACAACTTCATGAATCTTATTTCAGATAAGTCGCTCAGAAAATCAATCAGAAATTTTGATTTAGAATTCAAAGTAAATAATATTTTTGATAAGCTTTATGAAACTACTGGAAGCGTTGACGGTTACGGAACACCTTACTGGATTCCCGCCGCTACTAGAAATTTTTATGCGAATGTGAAGATAGGATTTTGATTAGTATAAAGTAAGAAGTATAAAGTATTAAGAAAAATAAGCCTGTTTGAAGAAATTTGAACAGGTTTTTTGTTGTTTCAAAATCTCAAACATTGATGGCAAAGGACTTGAGACTTTAACATATCTAAATTATTTTAATAACAATAATTTTAAAATGTTTAATAAATCTATTGAAAACCAAGATATCTGTTTTATTGTGTATGCTTTTTGTTTCCCTACGGCTTTTTGCTCAGAGCGACACTACTATAATTTATAATACACCTAAAATTTTTTCCATAACCATAAGAGATACAAATAAATCAATTTTTTCTATGACGGATGAAACTCAATATAAGGAAGTTTACATTGATACCCTTTCTCGAAAATATATAGTGTTTGAAAGAAAATATACGAATCCACATAATCCGCTTATTAGCAGAAAGACTGAAAAAGTTTTTTTACAAAATGTTGTAGAAATCGGATATAAAAACGGAACACATGAGGAGAACGCTGCAATTACCGGGGCAGTAACTTTTGCTATTGCAGGGGTCATAATAGGAAACGTCGCGAAAAATCAAAGAGAACTCTATAACGATAAAACAAAATCCGTCAACCCGTTTCTTGCTGGAGTGATTGGTCTGGCTATGGGTGCTGGAGTTGGATATTTTATAGGAGGATTAATCGATAAGTATGAATACTTGGATCTGACTAATTATGGAACTGAAAGGAAATTTACTGAAATAACAAGAATTATTAACCGCGGTATTAAAAGAAACAAGTAAAGATTATTTATTTTCGTAATTATCTTGACTCACTGAAACATTTATCGTATTTTTACGATATACGATAATAGAAGTAATTAATCAGATTTAATTAGATAATGGCATCACCTAAAAAAGAAAGTTTTACTGAACACGAACAGGAAATTGCCGACTTTGCAAAAGCGATTTCTCATCCGGCTCGTGTTGCAATCCTAAGCAAGCTTGCAGAAAGCAATATGTGCATCTGCGGAGAAATTGTAGAAGTCCTTCCCCTCTCACAGTCCACAGTCTCACAGCACTTAAACGAACTGAAGAAAATAGGATTAGTGCAAGGTACGATAGACGGACAAAAATCATGTTACTGCATCAATTGGAAAACGCTCAGTGAAAAACTCGAGCTGCTAAATTCATTCACAGATAAATTAAAGACCCTCAATAAAAATATTAATCAGAATTGCTGTTAACAGTTATGTAAAATGTCCGGACACATTTTATTAATTTAAACACAAAGGAAAATAAAAATGCAAACAGCTGAAGAACTTAAAGAAGTTGTAAAACAACAATACGGAGCGATTGCAAAGCAATCAAAATCTCAAAATGAATCATCCTGCTGCGGAGCAACGGGATGCTGCGATACAGTAGACTATGCCGTATTCGCAGAGAGCTACTCAAAATTAAAAGGCTACAATCCAGATGCAGACCTCGGTCTTGGTTGCGGACTTCCTACAGAATTTGCGCAGATAAAAGAAGGCGATACCGTTCTTGACTTAGGCTCAGGCGCAGGTAACGATGTATTTATTGCACGCGCAATTGCAGGAGAAAAAGGAAAAGTTATCGGGCTGGATTTCACCGATGAGATGATTAAGAAAGCAAGAGAAAATAATGCAAAGCTCGGCTTCAACAACGTTGAATTTATACAGGGAGAAATAGAAGATATGCCGCTTCCGAATAAAACAGTAGATGTTATTGTAAGCAACTGTGTATTAAATCTTGTACCCGATAAAATAAAAGCTTTTGCGGAAATGTACAGAGTAATGAAGAACGGCGGGCACTTTTCCGTATCTGATATAGTAATAAACGGCGAACTTCCGGAAGGAATAAAAAAAGCTGCCGAGATGTATGCAGGATGTGTATCAGGCGCGATTCAGAAAAGTGAATATCTTGATATAATAAAAAAAGCAGGCTTCACAAAAGTTGAAGTTCAGAAAGAAAGAGCTATAACCGTCCCCGATGAAATATTACTGAAATACATTAATCAGGATGAGCTGAATAAATTCAAAGAATCAAGTTCAGCTATTATAAGCGTAAATCTTTACGCACAGAAACCATGCTGCGAGCCCGGTGCCGGCTGCTGCTAAGACAAATAATTTAATTATTTTAATTATTTAATTAATTAAGAAATGGATTGCTGCAGCGATTGCACAGTAATAGTAACAGTTCTAGTAAATTCTTCACCGTACAACTCCGGCAGCGGAAAAATCTGCCGGGGTGAGAAGATGAGTGAGGAGAAGAGTTCCTCTCTTTCAAATAACTTAAAATCAATGCGGATCACACTATGGAAACCGTTGAAAAAGCTAAAAGGCTTTCTTTCTTAGATAGATTTCTCACCCTTTGGATTTTCCTTGCTATGATTATAGGTGTAGGAATCGGCTATTTTATTCCCGGCACAGCGGATTTTATAAACAAATTCCAATCAGGCACTACCAATATTCCAATTGCAATAGGTCTTATCTTAATGATGTATCCCCCATTGGCAAAAGTAAAGTATGAAAAACTTCATGAAGTTTTTGCAAATAAAAAAATTCTCGGTATATCTTTATTGCAGAACTGGATTATCGGTCCCGCCTTAATGTTTATTCTAGCAATCATATTTCTCCCCGATAAGCCTGAGTATATGATTGGATTAATAATGATAGGAATAGCGCGCTGCATTGCAATGGTTATAGTGTGGAATGATCTGGCAAAGGGCGACAATGAATATGTTGCGGGATTAGTCGCCTTCAACAGCATCTTTCAGGTTTTATTTTATAGTGTATATGCATACATTTTTGTAACAGTGCTTCCTCCGCTTTTCGGGTTACAAAATGCAATTGTTGATATAAGCATTTCACAAATCGGTGAAAGTGTTTTTATATATCTTGGTATTCCTTTTATTGCCGGAATGATTTCGCGCTACACTCTTATTAAGTCAAAAGGAAAAGAATGGTATGAAAAAGTTTTTATACCGAAAATAAGTCCCATTACTTTAACAGCTTTGCTCTTCACAATTTTAGTGATGTTCTCTTACAAAGGAAATTTAATTGTACAAATTCCTTTTGATGTTGTACGCATAGCCATCCCTCTTATATTTTATTTTGTAATAATGTTCTTCAGCGCATTTTTTATTGCTAAGAAAGCCGGCGCAGATTATGCAAAAAGCACATCGCTTGCTTTCACTGCAGCGGGAAACAATTTTGAACTCGGTATAGCAGTAGCTATTGCAGTATTCGGAATAAATTCGGGAGTTGCCTTTGCAGCAGTTATAGGTCCGTTGATTGAAGTCCCTGTTTTAATTTTACTTGTTACCGTAGCTCTTAAATGGAGAAATAAATTTCAACCTGTCAAAGTAAATGAATAAAATAAAAGTACTATTTGTCTGTATTCATAACAGCGCGCGAAGCCAGATGGCAGAAGCGTTTTTGAATAAATTTGGCAATGGGAAATTTATAGCTGAAAGTGCGGGAATAGAGCCGGGAGTTTTGAATCCATTAGTAATCGAATCTATGGGTCAAACAGGAATTGATATTTCCAAAAATAAAACGAAAAGTGTTTTTGATTTAGCTAAGAATAATAATTCGTATGATTATGTGATAACAGTTTGCGAGAAAGAAGCGGCAGATAAATGTCCGGTCTTTCCGGGAGCCGGAAAGAAAATCCAGTGGTCTTTTAATGATCCATCAAAATTAACCGGTCACAACAAGGAGAACCTTTCAAAAATTGCGTTAATAAGAGATGAGATTAAAGAAGAAGTTCAGAAATTTATAAAATCACTATAAATTTAACATAAATATAAGCTATTTTTCGATATTTGTAAATCCTTTAATAACTATTATCTTTAATGTTTTGTTTAATTATTATATGTTTGTTAAGCAAATTTAACAGAAATTAAAGAATTTAATTGGATACATCAGGTACTGACGCCGCGAAGCTAGAAAAAGAGCCAAGCGGAAACACCGATTCGGACTATCACAGTAGTAATTCTCCCCACGGTAAAACAAACTTAAAGTACATACTCACGTTAAGCCTCGGTGCATTGGGTGTTGTCTATGGAGATATAGGCACAAGCCCGTTGTATGCATTGCGCGAGTGCTTCAGCGGCCATTACGGTCTTGCGCCTAATCACGATAACGTGCTTGGCG
This sequence comes from Ignavibacteria bacterium, assembly GCA_041859205.1. GTDB lineage: Bacteria > Bacteroidota > Ignavibacteria > Tepidaquicellales > Tepidaquicellaceae > JAFDZO01. Next base: position 6,685 of record JBHEKU010000182.1, read on the forward strand.
TGCTCTCGTTAATTTTTTGGTCGCTCATCATTGTCGTAACAATAAAATATCTCGTCTTTATTCTGCGCGCAGATAACGACGGCGAAGGCGGTATACTTGCATTAATGGCATTGGTGAAGCCTTCGGGAAAATCACGGGCAGGAATGGTTATTGTTTCGCTGGGTTTATTCGGCGCTGCCTTGTTATATGGTGACGGAGTTATTACTCCGGCTATTTCCGTTTTATCGGCAGTGGAAGGGTTGAATATAGCCACGCCTTTTTTTGAACCTTATATTATTCCCCTTACAGTTATAATTTTATTCTGCCTGTTTGCAGTGCAGAAAAAAGGTACGGGCAGCGTAGGTAAAATGTTCGGACCTGTAACGCTTATATGGTTTATAACATTAGCTATCCTTGGAATAAAAGGTGTAGTTACAAATTTTGAAGTTTTGAAATCCGTTAATCCTTATTATGCGATTAACTTTTTTGTACAAAATCAGTTTCACGGTTTTGTAGTGCTTGGCTCAGTATTCCTTGTTATTACAGGGGGTGAAGCACTGTATGCCGATATGGGTCACTTCGGAAGAAAGCCCATCCGCATTGCATGGTTTACAATTGTACTTCCGTGTTTGTTTATAAATTATCTGGGACAGGGCGCATTAGTATTAGGCAATCCTGCCGCGGCATCAAATCCTTTTTATCTACTTGCTCCTCAGTGGGCATTATACCCTTTAGTTATACTTGCTACTTTTGCAACAGTAATTGCATCTCAGGCTTTAATATCAGGCGCATTCTCATTAACATTTCAGGCAATACTTTTAGGATATTTGCCAAGGCTTAAAACAATTCACACTTCAGAAATGGAGAGAGGGCAGATCTACATTCCTCAATTGAATTGGGCATTATTTCTTGCAACAATAGCTCTCGTATTCAGCTTTAAAACATCGAGCAATTTAGCTGCTGCATACGGTATTGCAGTTACTACTACAATGGTAATTACAACCGTCCTCGCATACTTTGTAATGACACAGACATGGAAGTGGTCTCAGACCACAGCTATTTTAGTAACACTGTTCTTCTTCGCAATTGATGTTTCATTCTTCGGAGCAAACTTGTTGAAGTTCTTCCATGGCGGATGGGTTCCGATTGCAATGGGTGCTGTGATTTATATAATGATGAAAACATGGAACAGCGGCAGAAGAGCATTGATGGAAAAAATTCAAAAGGAAACAGAGTCTTTGCAGAATTTCATAGAGGAATTTATGAGTACACGCATGACTTTTATTCCGGGCTCGGCAGTTTACATGTCAAGCAATATCAACGGCACACCACCGCCATTGATATTAAATATCAAACACAATAAATTATTACATCAGCTTATAATAATATTAACAATAAAAATTTCCAAAGTACCGCGCATTAGAGACGAAGAAAGAATTGTTGTTGAACAGCATGCAGAGGGATTTTATAAAGTAATTGCCAACTATGGCTTTATGGAAGCGCCGGATATCAATAAAATAATTGAGTTCTTAAAACCGAAAGGCATCAGCCTTAACGTAGAAAAAACCACGTTCTTCCTCGGAAGAGAAACATTAATTGTAAATGATAAGCCGGGACTGAGAAGATTGAAAAATAAGCTGTTCGTACTGATGTCTAACAATGCTCAGAGAGCAACGGAATTCTTTAAGCTGCCTGTAAGCAGAGTTTATGAAGTCGGCTCACAAGTCGAAATTTAATTTTTAAAACATCCATAGGTAAAAATGTCGTTTAGTAAAAGTGATGGCAATGTCCGTCTGACTTTATTTGAGGAATTTAAAGCCTCGTTAAAGACAGTCGAAGCAGAGGAAATATTTGATTTAATTATTTTCCGCCCCGTATCATTTGTATTCGTAAAACTTATTTATAACACCAATATTACTCCGAATCATATTTCAATTGTTGCTATGATTATCGGAGTTATTGCAGGTCTTACTTTCTCGCTGGGAACGCACACATATTTTATAATAGCATCAATATTATATTTTACGTCTAACACATTAGACTGCGCCGACGGCCAGCTTGCCCGTCTAAAAAAAAATGGTACGCTGCTAGGGCGAGCCATAGACGGATTTATAGATTACGTAGTTTCAACAACAATATATATATGTCTTGGTGTTGCTGTTGCAAAAGTTACAGGCAGCGGGATGACAGGGTTGTTACTCTGCCTTGGCGGAGGAATATCCGCAGCAGTGCAGGCATTCTATTTTGATTTCTATAGAAATTCTTTTTTACAATATGTACACGGAATGTCTTCCGATGTAAATGATGAGATAAGGGAGTTTGAAGAAGAAAAAGAAAAACTAAAAAATGTTAAAGGCAGAGTAATAGAAAAGCTGCTTATCAATGCATACTTATTCTACTCGCGACGCCAGTCAAAGATGGTGAGAAGTAAAACAACGTTTTCCGTTACTCCTGAGCAGTATTATAAAGATAACAGACTGCTCCTAAGATTATGGAGCTGGTTAGGTTCAACTACACACATGGTAATGCTTGCGTTTTTTTCAATTATTAACCGATTAGATTTATATCTTATATTTAACATTACTATCTGTAACATATTTTTTGTAATTATTTTAATTATGCAAAAAAACGTTCTGAAAAAATACGAGGTGGCAAAATAATGCAGGCTATTATACTTGCCGCAGGTCTGGCAAAAAGATTAAGACCTTTAACGGATACAACTCCTAAATGCCTTCTCGAAGTGAACGGTAAAAACCTTTTGCATAGAACAATGGAGAATGTAATTGCAAATGGAATTACAAATTTCGTTTTTGTTACGGGTTACAGGGAAAATATGATAAAAAGTTATCTGAAAGAAAATTTTTCTGATTGCAAGATACAGTTTCTTTCAAATCCTGATTTTGCAAATAACAATAACTCTTACTCCCTCTGGATGACGAAGAATTTTATTACTAAAGATGTTATTTTACTGGATAGCGATATTTTATTTGATAAAGGAATAATAAAAGAGCTGCTGGACTCGCATCACGAAAACTGCCTTGCGGTAAACTTTGAAACGGAGCTTGACGAAGAGCAGATAAAAGTTGTATTGGATGAAAACAAAAAAATTCTGGAGATAAGCAAAGTAACTGATTTAAAAAAATCTGCGGGAGAGTCTATCGGTATAGAGAAATTTTCGTTAGATTTTATGGATGAGCTGTATAAAGTTCTTGATAGAAAAATAATCAACGAAAGAAACGTAAACGAGTTTTACGAAAAGTCATTTGAAGAAGTGATTCAGTCAAAAAATAATGCTATAAATGAAAGGAACAGTATATATGCAATTGATGTTTCACATTATAAGTGCATGGAAATAGATACTGTTGAAGACTACGAACGCGCAAAAAACATGAACATTTAAGATACTATCACATTTTAAAATATTAACATACAGAAGATAAATTGAGTAACTATTACAGAAGGCCGAGTTTCTTTGGTGGGTTTGGATTTTTTCCGCCCGTGATAAAATTTCTGCTTATTTCAAACGTAGCAATTTTTATAGTACAATTTTTGCTGGGTAACAATGTTGTATTCAGTAATATTTTAGCAAAATACTTTTACCTCTGGCCGATAAATTCCGGATATTTTTTACCGTGGCAGCTTGTTACTTACATGTTTCTGCACGGCGGCTTCATGCATTTATTTTTTAACATGTTTGCGCTGTGGATGTTCGGAATGGATATTGAAAATATGTGGGGAACTAAAAAATTTCTCATATACTATTTTCTATGCGGAGTAGGCGCAGGTGTAGCAAATTTATTTATTGCTCCGTTGTTCGGGCAGGCCGCTCCTACTATCGGAGCATCGGGTGCCATATATGGTATTCTTGTAGCATTCGGATTTCTTTTTCCCGATAGACCTATTTATTTATACTTCTTTGTTCCTATCAAAGCTAAATATCTGGTTGTGCTTTATATGGTGATAGAATTTATTTCTGCAAGTAATAGTGTCAATTCAGGTGTTGCTCATATAGCACACTTGGGCGGAGGAATTATAGGATTTATCTATCTGCTCATAACGTACAAAAAAATTGGAAACATTAGTCTCGGAGGAAAACCCAAAAATCCTTTTGGTAACGTTCCTGGTTCAGGATATAAAGAGCCGACAAGGATTACTCCGTTGTATCCGAACGGTTCAGATAAAGTAAAAACAGCAGAGTATGAAGATCTGCCTCTTACAGATTATAAATCTGAAACCGATGAGAGATTTAAACATGCGCAGGAAAGAGTTGATGCAGTTCTGGACAAACTAAGCCAGGGCGGTTATCAAAGCCTTACCGAAGAAGAAAAAAGAATTTTATTTACTGAAAGCAAAAAATTAAGATAGACTTTTATTTCCAATGGAAGCAGTTGCGCAAAATATAAAATACAATAACAGCTTAACAAAGTATTCAAGACTGAATACGCGCGAAGTTTTTATCGGAGATGTTCCGCTCGGCGGAGATAATCCGATAAGGATTCAATCGATGACTACTACTGATACGATGGATACTATTGCAACTGTTGAGCAGTCCATTAGAATAATAGAAGCCGGCGGTGATTACGTTCGCATCACTGCGCCGAGCATGAACGAAGCAAAGAATCTAGAGAATATAAAAAAAGAGTTAAGAGTGCGCGGATATAAAGCACCGCTTATTGCTGATATACATTTCACACCAAATGCTGCTGAAATGGCTGCAAGAATTGTTGAGAAGGTAAGAGTAAATCCGGGCAACTATGCCGATAAGAAAAAATTTACTGTCTATAATTACACCGATGAATTTTATGAACAGGAGCTTGTACGCATTAGAGAAAAGTTTACTCCGCTTGTAAAGATTTGTAAAGAGTACGGAACGGCAATGAGAATCGGTACTAATCACGGTTCGCTCTCCGATAGAATAATGAGCCGCTACGGCGATACTCCTCTGGGAATGGTTGAGTCCGCATTGGAGTTTCTCCGTATCTGCGAAGATGAAAATTATCACCAGATAGTTCTTTCAATGAAGGCAAGCAATCCGCAGGTAATGATTCAGGCATACCGCTTACTTATTATAAAGATGCATGAAGAAGGAATGAACTATCCTCTTCATCTTGGAGTGACGGAAGCCGGTGACGGACTTGACGGAAGAATAAAATCTTCAGTCGGAATTGGAACATTGCTTGAAGACGGCATAGGTGATACAGTGCGCGTTTCATTAACTGAAGAGCCGGAGTTTGAAATTCCCGTATGCAAAGAGCTTGTTGAAAGATATACTAACAGAGGTAATTCAAAAGAAATAAAACCGCTGGAAGATGAAGCTAATCTTCCTTACAATCCTTTAGATTATAAGCGAAGAAAAACTTTTGCAGTAGATAAAATCGGCAATCAGAATGTGCCTGTTGTTATACTTTCTCCCAATGCAGATATGATTCAAAATCCTTCTTACCTAAAAGAAGCAGGATATGATTACAACGCTGAGCTTGATAAATGGAATATTGCTGATATTGCTCCCGACTATATTTACTTAGGTGAACACGATATTGAATACGAACTCCCCGGAACGCTTCACAAAATTTTTGATTACACATTCTGGGAAATTCAGAAAGATAAAGAGAATACATTTCCGTTACTAAATTTACATGAGTACTTAACAGCGGAGAGTAAATCGCAGCGGCTGAATTTTTTATCACTAACAACTGATGATATTTATTATGCCGATGTGAATTTTCTGAAGAACGAAACTAAATGTGTTATCATTCTTTCAAGCATCAATGAAAATTATTTTACCGATATAAGACGCTCTTTCATTGAATTAATGAATAAAGGAATTGAGATCCCTGTAATTATAAAAAGAAATTATCAGAATATTTCCGAAGATAATTTAATGCTGTATTCGGCAACCGACTTCGGCGGTTTACTTATCGACGGCTTCGGCGACGGTGTATGGCTTGAAGGAAGCACAAGCATTGAAACACAAAATCAGACTTCATTCGGAATTCTTCAGGCAACACGTACAAGAATTTCAAAGACAGAATATATTTCCTGTCCTTCCTGCGGAAGAACATTGTTTGACCTTCAGGAAACTACTGCAAAAATTAGAAGCAGAACAAATCATCTTAAAGGTGTGAAGATTGCCATTATGGGATGCATTGTTAACGGTCCCGGTGAAATGGCTGATGCAGATTACGGCTACGTAGGCAGCGGTGTAGGGAAAATAACTTTATACAAAGGGAAAGAAGTTGTAAAGCGAAGTATTGATACGGATATAGCTGTTGACGAGCTTATCGGCTTAATAAAAGAAAACGGCGACTGGAAAGAAATGGAAAATTAAAGTAGAATATTGATATAGAAAATTAAAATCCCATCTGTTAACTTCTTATAACTTGAAATAAAAACTTCTCAATCTTATCTCAATGCCGACAAATAAAATTTCACCTGACTTATCGGGAACTGCCTTTGTTGTAAATGTATCACGCTCTGAAAAAGTAATGCTTAGCAAGGATATTTATGCGCACCTTTGGATAACGGATGAAGCGCGTGATTTATATAAACGCGTTGGCAGTGAAGTTTATCCCTATGACGATTTATTTATCAGCCTTCGCCACAGATTTTTTTACGAGAAGCAGAAAGAATTTATAAAGACACATAACAATCCTGCAATAATTAATATTGGCTCAGGGTTTACAAACTACCCGTTCCTGCTTGAAGGAAAATTCGAATATGTTGAAGTTGACCTTGAAAATATAATCTACTACAAAAAGGAACGAATCGAGAAATTTATTCAGGAGGCTATAATTCCCTACCGCGATGTTTATTATTATCCCATTGATTTAAGAAATGTTATCGATAGAGAATATCTTCGCTCAAAGCTTAACGGAGCAATAGCTTCATCGAACCGTTCACTTATTATTATGGAAGGATTAACTTTCTTCCTCGATGAAAACACTTTGGACTATTTATTTAAAACGCTCGGCTCTATTCAAAAGAAGGGATCGGAAATAATTTTTGATTTCTGGAAACCCGATGCAATGACTTACCCCGTTCTTCAGAAATTAAAAACATTCCTTGAAGGAAATTTCGGATATACTCTTAAAGATTATTATTTACTTGATAAGGATTACATTGAATCAAAAAAAGATTTTGTGATAAGCGAAATGAAAACAATTCAGGATATTGAAAAAGAGTATGCCTCAACAAATATTTTTGAGAATAAGAATAATGTAATACCTGCAAATCTTTGTACGTTGGTGAAATTATAATTTTTAGTGAATTCTTTTAATGCCGGATAATCTTACTACAGTCTCGTTTCCATATAAAATAATCAAGTTCAGCAAGACATTTCTTAAGCAGCTCAGTTTTAAAAATACCTTTTCCGCACTCAAGCACAGAAATTTTAAGCTCTGGTTTTACGGCCAGATGATATCTCTCATCGGCACGTGGATGCAGATAACTGCTCAGGCTTTTCTGGTCTATGAGCTTACTAACTCATCTTCATATCTTGGCTACGTCGGTTTTGCTTCCGGTATTCCATCATGGATATTTATGTTTTACGGCGGCGTTGTTGTCGATAGAGTTTCACGCAGGACTGTTCTTATCATTACACAAGTTGCATTAATGATTTTATCAATCATTCTTGCTTATCTTACTTTCTCGGGAAATATTCAGCCGTGGCATATACTGTTACTTTCATTTCTTACAGGTATTGCTATTGCATTCGATGCTCCCGCGCGGCAGACATTTATAAATGAACTTGTGCACCGCGAGCACCTTACAAATGCAATTGCGCTCAATGCCACAATGTTTAACACAGCTTCGGCAGTCGGTCCGGCAATATCGGGAGTGTTGTATGCTTTAATTGGACCGGCATGGTGTTTTACAATCAATGCAGTTTCTTTCATTGCCGTTATCATAGGACTCTTTATGATAAAGCTTGATGTAAAAGCAATTGCAAGAAAAACCACCTCTGTATTTTCAGATTTAAAAGAAGGTATTTTATATATAAAGTCTCACAAACTAATAAGAACATTCGTATTGTTTTCAGCAGCAGTAAGTCTGCTAGGGGTTTCATTCACAACTCTTATACCGGCATGGGCAGTAAAAATATTAGGGGGAGATTCTACAACTAACGGTCTGCTGCAATCTGCGCGCGGAGTCGGCGCTCTTGTCAGTGCGCTCGTTGTTGCTTCGCTTGGCACATTCAATTTCAGAGGAAAGCTATATACTCTCGGCGCAATCTCTATGCCCATATTCATTATACTCTTTGCATTTTTCCATTTTGAGTTTGCTGCACTTGTTTTAATTTTTATTGTAGGCGCAAGCACTGTTTTAGTTTATAATCTTACCAATGCATTTTTACAGATGTTAGTTACTGATGAGCTGCGAGGTAGAGTTCTCGCATTCTATACTTTTACTTTCTTCGGGTTAATGCCGCTTGGTTCATTGCTAATCGGAAACACTGCCGACTGGCTCGGAGAAACATTTGCAATTATACTCTTCGCCATAATTCTTCTTATATGCTCTTTATATATCTTCTTGAGAGTACCTAAAATCAGAAGTTTATAAAGGAATCCATTCTGAGTTTTAAGCTGTATAAAATTTAATTATATTGGTACTTTAATTGAATTTTATTCCTCCTTTATTGTTATAATTCGAATACAAGTAAACCCCGTAATTAAAACACATGAAAAAAGTATCGTCCCTTTTAGTATTCGTGCTATTGTTATGCACGAAAGTTTATTCAGCTGTTCCTTTTAATGTAGAACTTGAACAAATAAGCATTGCCGGCTCTCCCAGTCTTCACTCATTTGCTTTCGCTCAGTACAATGGCAAGTGGTTATTCATCGGCGGCAGAACAAACGGCAATCATGGATTCAGCAATACATTACCTTCATTCCCCAGGGCATATGCCAATAAAAATATTTTCGTAGTTGATCCAAACACAAATCAGGTATGGTCAAAGAATGTATTTAATGATATGACCATAGCTAAGGCTGACCCGTTAAGAACCTTTAACCCGCAGTACCTGCAAAATGGTCAAACACTTTTCCTTATTGGCGGAATGGGATTGGATTCGTTAAGAGATTCCATGGTTACATTCAGTACGATTTCCGCTATTGATGTTCCGGGTATTATAAACGCTATCATCAATAATCAAAATATTAATTCTTATATTACTCAAATATCCGATTCAAGAATGCAAATTTGCGGAGGAGAACTTGGTATGATAGGAAATGATTATTATCTTGTTGGCGGACATAATTTTTCCGGAGAATACAGACCGACGAATAATGGTGAATGGTTTCAGAAATATGCATCTATGTATAAAAAATTTAATCTGACATCAGGCGGCGGAACAATTTCTGTTTCTAATTATTCGGAAACAATAGACACAGCAAATCTGCATAGAAGAGATATGAATCTTGTACCGGCAATAAATCCTGACGGAAGCCAGTCATTAATTCTTTATGGAGGTGTTTTTAAATCAAATGCAGATAATCCTTTTCTTGAACCCATCTATATAAACTCAACAGGTTATACGGTAGATTTTTCTTTTCAGCAGCGCTTTACCCAGTATACAACTGCCAATATAAATATGTTTGATTCAGTCAAAAAAGATATGCACACTGTCTTTCTTGCCGGTATGAGCTTATATTACTGCGATGCAACAGGAACTCCCAAAAAAGATTCTCTTGTTCCGTTCATAAAAGATATTACAGCACTAACTAAAAAACAAAACGGAACTACATCAGAAACAATTCTTCCTATTAAATTTTCTGAGTATCTCGGTACTAATGCAAAATTTATTCTTAACGAAAATATACAGCATTATGATAACGGAGTGATTAAGCTCGCTTCTTATCCGACAAGAACTTTAGTCGGATATATGTTTGGCGGCATAAGAGTGCCACTGCCTAATTTCACTTCAGGAACGGCAAGTGACAGGATATTTAAAATTTATATGACTTACACACCTATAGGCATTAATCAAATAGGTACAGAAATACCATCAGCATACAGCTTAGAACAGAATTTTCCGAATCCTTTCAATCCTAATACAACAATTAAATTCAATGTAAGCAAGGCAGGATTTACAAAGCTGATTATTTATAACTCGCTCGGAAGAGAAGTTGAGCAGCTTGTAAGCAATAACTTATCAGCAGGAAAATACGAAGTGAACTGGAATGCATCAACACAAACCAGCGGAGTTTATTTTTATAAATTGATGACAGATAATTTCAGCGAAGTTAAAAAGATGATGCTGGTGAAGTAAAGCCGTTTCGTTCTCGTTACGAAGCTCCAGCTTCGTAACGTATAAAATTTTAACCCGATGGTGGAAACGCTATCGGGTTTTTTATTTACTTTTGTTAAATTTACATCTAACTTTAGAAAATAATTGTTCGTATGGCTGTTAAAACATTTATTCTTTTAGCCCTCCTTATTTTACCCTCCATATTAAATGCTCAGTCGTACAAAGAAGCATTTTCCGTAGAATTGAAACTTGATAAAACAAATTTTGATTTTGGCGAAGATGTTAATCCTATTCTTACAGTAAAAAATATTAGCGGAAAGAAAGATTCGTTAACTCCGAATGAAATTGAAGATGCAACAACGGCAAACAATCTTCAAATTTTTCAAAATTCCAGAAAAATAGGATGTGAGCAAATTTTCAGTTCTTTCTTAGGAAATCATAACAAAATATTTGAGCCCGGTGAAGAATTAACGGTAGAGCTGGCTTTAAGTTATTTCTGCGGTGGTGTGTCACTAGGAAGGTATTCGGTTTACAATATTTTAGATACGGGTTTTTATAATTGTTATACTTACCTTGGCAAAATCTACAATCCACAAAATGAAAATTCTATTTATAAAAAATTCATATCAAACGAAATTTTTTTTCGTGTTCATGCTCCGGACTCAATTGAATCGAAACACTTTTTAGAACTACAAAACATGTTCAATTTTTCGCAAGAGCAGTTAAAAGATACAAACTTTATGCTAAGTGTTCTGGAAAAGCTTGATAATTTTGTAAGAGAATATATTAATTCTTATTTTGGAGATGCAGCTTTTCACATCTCAACATTTAAGTCAGGATTTTATAATTTATATTTAGATGAAGAAGTAAATCTTGCAAAATTTTATTTAGCAAATAAGCCCGATGGTCAACAAGTTACTTCAGCATTATATTTTGTTTATAATGGACAGAATTTAAAAAATTACATTAAACCAAAAGATTTTAAAATATTGGAAGAATACATTAATCAATATCCAAATACAAAGATTGAGCTTGAAGCAAAAAGAATAATTCTTCAGTTACAGAAGCACGAAAGACAAAATCTTTTAAACACAAAAAAACCCGTTAAGTAAATACTCACCGGGCTTTTTTTATAATCAAATTTTTTTATACTCCCTAAAATCCTACACTGCCTTCAGGAGGCAAGTTGGATTCCTGCGTTCCCTCCGATGGAAGCGAGTGGGACACATTGCATTTCTTTGGTAAAAATTTCTTCATTACAAGCTCTTTATGAGAAGGACATGAGCCGTTATCCAGCATTCCGCTTATAGAGCATATACTTGCTTCTTCAACACCATCAGGCATCTGGAAGTACGCAACAGGAAAATCAAAGCTGTCATCGGCGTATAAATACTTCATAAAGCGTCCCCATATAGGAGCAGCAGCTTTACCTCCCTGGCCGTAACCGCCGCCGAATTTTACACGCGGGTCATCAAAGCCAAGCCATACACCTGCTCAGAACTGCGGAGTGAATCCTATAAACCATGCATCGGTGTAATCGTTTGTTGTTCCTGTTTTACCTGCAGCAGGTCGTGAGAAATATGATCTGATACTTGTTGCAGTTCCTTCATCAACAACGCCTTCCATCATATCCTGCATTATATAAGCAACTTCTTCGCTTAAAACTTCTCTTGAGTCAGGTTTTAATTCTTCTATTATATTACCGTTTCTATCTGTAATTTTTGTGATGGCTATCGGCTCAACCCAAATTCCTTCATTAGCAATCGTTCCGAATGCATTAGTCATTTCAAGAGGAGTAACTTCTCCGGCACCTAATACTAAAGATAAAACATTAGGAAGCTCTGACTTCACACCCATATCGTGAGCAAGCTGAATAACTTTATCGAGCGGAGCAATTTCCATAGTTGTTCTCACTGCTATTACGTTTACAGATTTGGCAATAGCATCTCTCAATGAAATACTGCCGCCGGTACCTCCGCCCTTCGGCGACCATATCTTTCCGCCAACATTTACTGCAACAGGGTCGTTGGAAATCATGTATCCGGGACTGTAGCCGTTTACAATCGCCTCTGTATAAACAAAAACTTTAAATGTTGAACCGGGCTGACGTTTGATTTGTGTTACGTGATTCAATCCGTACTTAAAAGTATTGTTCGGATTTGCACCAACCATTGCTTTTATCTCGCCTGTCTTCGGATTCATACATACGAATCCTAACTGTATAGTTGTTTCAATTGCTTTAACAGAATCAATGAATCCCTGGCTGCGTCTCAGCTTATCGGCAATCTTGCTTCTTTCAGCATCACTCTTTCCTTTTTTGTATTCATCGGAAACTTTTATCTGACGCTCGATTGCATCATTAAGTATATCTTTATTATTCTTCCAGTTCCAATAGCCGTTAAATTCTTTCTGGAAAGATTTCAGCTGCTCAGTAGCTGCAGTCATTGCATGCTTCTGAAAGCGTGTATCCAACGTAGTGTAAATCTGTAATCCGTCCCTGTATAAATCGTATCCGTATTTCTCAGCTTTTTGTTCAAGCTGCTGCCTTACCATTTCTGTAAACTGCGGAGCAGGCGAATTGAACGTTGCAAAATTCTTTTGCAGGGTAACTCTTATAGGGTCATCGGAAACAGTTTTATATGTTTCTTCAGTGATGAACCCTGCTTCTACCATTGAGTTTAAAACAATGTTTCTTCTTTTAAGTGACTCGTCAGGATTATCAACCGGGTCATATCTTGAAGGATTTTTTAAGATACCTACAAGTATTGCGCACTCATCAAGAATTAAATCCTTTGCGCTTTTATTAAAATATGTCTGCGCAGCTGCTTCAACACCATATGCACCTTTTCCGAAGTAAACCGTATTAAGGTAGTATGCTAATATTTCCTGCTTAGTATAAGTTCTTTCGATTTGAATGGAAGTCATCGCCTCACGAAGCTTTCTGTTAATGGAAACTTCCTTACCGACATCAGGATACATATTTCTTGCAAGCTGCTGTGTTATTGTGCTTGCGCCTTCTTTTACTCTGAAAGCCATGATGTTTTTTACCATAGCTTTGATAGTTCTGTCTAAGTCAAATCCCCAGTGGTCAAAGAATTTTCTGTCTTCAGTTGCCACTAAAGCGTTTATCATTTCCTTAGGGATATTATCGATAGTAACTTTAGT
>JBHEKU010000284.1:0-4650 GCA_041859205.1 Ignavibacteria bacterium
GCTCTATCTGCAAGCAGATGATATTCGTTTATCCATACAGTTCCTGTTCTTAATCTTCTTGCCAATGCTAATGCTCTCTCATCATTGCCTGACCAGATACCCGCGGCAAGACCGAATTCAGAATCATTCGAAATTTTCACAGCTTCATCATCATCTTTGAATTTAATGATAACTACTACCGGTCCAAAAATTTCTTCCTGCGCAATTCTCATTTTATTATCTACATCTGTAAATATTGTAGGCTGGATGTAATATCCTTTCTCACCGACTTTATTTCCGCCGGTTAAAATCTTTGCACCTTCTTTTTTACCGATATCAATATAATTCATCACTGATTCAAACTGCTTTTTCGATACAACAGGTCCGTTATCATTTCCTTTATCCATCGGGTCGCCGATTTTCATCTTCTCTATTTTTTCTTTCAGCTTAGATGTAAATTCATCGTACACACTTTCCTGCACCAGTAATCTTGTACCGCCTTCGCAGCACTGTCCCTGATGATAAAATCCTGCATAGATTGCGCCGTCAACTGCCATGTTCATATCGGTATCATCTAAAATAATATTAGGTGATTTTCCGCCGCACTCAAGAGTTAATTTCTTCAATGTCGGAGCAGCATTTTTCATAATTGTTCTGCCAACTTCTGTAGAACCTGTGAAAGCAACTTTATCAACAAGTTTATTCGAAACCATTTCTGTTCCGATATCTGAGCCGCCTGTCACAATATTTATTACACCTTTTGGTATATCAGTTTCATCGATCAGCTTTGCAAGCTCTGCAACAGAAAGCGATGTTTCAGATGATGGCTTTAAAACAATCGTACATCCCGCTGCTAGCGCAGGACCGAGTTTCCAGATTGCCATCTTGAAAGGAAAATTCCATGGAATTATTGAAGCTACTACACCAATAGGTTCTCTTACCAATAAATTTTTGCTGATGCCTTCTTTAGAAAGTCCTTCTATGTTTTCTTCAAACACAGTCGAAGCCATCTTTGAATAATAATTCAAAGTCCTTGCGCCGAGCATTATATCTTCAGTCGCCTTTCTTATTGTTGAACCGGAATCTTTTACTTCAAGCTCGATAAGTCTGTCTTTATGTTCATTAATTTTGTCAACGATTTGCTTTATCATTCTGCCGCGCTCTGCGCCGTCAAGATTTGTCCAGCGACCGTCATCGAATGCTTCTCTTGCTGCTGCAATTGCATCTTTAACATCATCAACAGTGCCTTTCGATATTTGAGCGTTAACGCTGTCATCGGCAGGATTTACAGAATCGAAATATTCTTTGTTTTGCGCTTCACGGAATTCACCGTTTATGTATAATAAATATTTATCCATTAATTAGAATTCATTTAGTAAATTATTAATTGAAATTTTTAAAAAATTAAAATTGTATTTGTGGAATGAAAAAAATGATATGCTAGAAATAACTCTGATGTGATTCATTGAATTTAAAAACTAAAAAACATTTTACTACATGTACAAATACGGCTTCCAGTCATCGTCTATCTTGCCTGCAAAGTTCTTTATGAATGTTATATGAGAAGGTCGCTTAGGAATATTTCTCAAATGCATCTTTGCTTCTTCGGGAGTTCTATCCCCCTTTTTGTTATTACATCTTACACAAGCCGTTGTCAGATTTTCCCAGGTGTCTTCTCCTTTTCTGGATTTCGGAATTACATGGTCAACCGTTAAGTTTGAAGTATGTCCGCAATACTGGCATCTGTGCCCGTCTCTTCTAAGTATATTTTTTCTCGATAAAATTATTTTTTTAAAAGGAACCCTCACAAAAAAAACTAACCGCACAATACTGGGATACTGAAACTTCCTGTACACTGAACGGATTTCCTTATCATCGATAGCGCTGATGATTTCCGCCTTCTCCAAATAGGTCATAATTATAGCGCGCCTCACACTGCAAATTGTGAGAGGTTCGTAGTTCTGGTTCAGAACCAGCACTTTGCCATTTAACTGACCGCCCGAAAAATTATTTCTATTTGAAAAGACATGATCGAAGAGCTTTATCTCCCTTAAAACTTTTTATCGTTTTTTTATTTATTCAACAAATTATTAAAATTACATAGGATAATCAATTCTGAATTTGGTAGGAACTTACGGTATGTTTTTTAAAGGAACACAGATTAATATGATAACTATGATTTCACAGATATAAAAATAATGCTTATGAATATTCCAAAAGTAGCTTTAAATTTTTCGAATAAATATCTGTGACATCATATAAATCAGTTTCATCTGTGTTCCTTATACTAAATCAGACTACTTATTAAAAATCATTTTACCTGTTTTTAAGTTTTCACCGTAGTACACCTTATATAAATAAACTCCGCTGGCAAGATTACCCGGCTTAAACTCATATTCATAATTTCCTGATACCAAAATTTTATTTTCAAGCAAAGCGATTTCTTTACCGTTCAAATCAAAAACTTTTATAGAAATGAAATTTCTTCCGGGATTATAAAAACGAATCTTAGTCGAAGGATTAAAAGGGTTTGGATAGTTTGAATATAATTTAAAATCACTTACAGTTCCATAATTAGAATATATCCCCGTCTGCCTTGCATATTTTATTGTTGTGATATCATAATCTGATGTATTTGAAAAACTAATTCCCGATACAAAAATATCCTGTGCGTTATTAACTGCAATTTTATAAACAAAGTCTTCTGATAAATGATAGTAATGATAGCTGTCTTTCCAAACAAAATTTCCGTCTGCATCATATTTTAATGTCAGATAAGCTAAGTGGTCATTGCCGTGGTCACCCGCTCCGCCAATATATACATTACCCGATGCATCAGTGCAAATTGAGAATCCCTGGTCAGAGCCGTTAACAGAATCATTATAAACCCTGCTCCATAATAAATTTCCAATTGCATCATACTTCAGAGTAATAACATCTTCACTTTGAATTAAATTTGAGTTCCTTGCATATCCCGTAACTAAAATATTATTGTTTAAATCAGTAGTCATTGCATACGGCAGATCAATATCATTTCCTACACCGTTATAAAATTTTTGCCAGAGAATATCTCCGGTTGAATTGTCAATTTTATACGTGCCGATATCTGAAGAGCTTCCTGCTCCCGCCACTTTAGCTGCGAACAAAATTTTATTATCATATGAAAGTTTCATATCAACAATTCCGTCATCGGAATTACCCTGCCCGTTAATTCTTTTATTATAAATTTCATTCAGATTCGGGTCGAGTTTATATATAACTATATCAGCAGCTGAAGAAGTGAAGAATGAATTCACCGCTGCAAATATATTTCCCTGAGCATCACAAAGAATCTTTATTCCGTTATCGTCGCCTTCAGTGCTGCCTTCAAATATTTTTTGGGCGATAATTGTTCCTGCTGAATTATATTTCACTATGATAAAATCAGTTCGGGATGTTACGGCATTTCTTGCATCAAGCAAAACATAAACATTGTTTGAATTATCAACTGTAATGGAATGGCTGATGTGAGTTTCGTGATTTGGAATTGCAGTTACGCTCGACCATACTGAATTGCCGGCCGGATCTAATTTTATTGTAATCAATTTTATCCGGCTTGAATCTACAATATAGCCGGTCAAATATGAAAAATTTGAAGAGTCTTTATAAACATCCTGCAGGTTATTTATCTCTGCTGACGGATATTCATATTTCCAGATAAGACTTCCATTGGATGAATATTTAAACGCTGAAATATCTGTTAGTGTATTCTCATTAAATGTAGTGCCGTAAACATATACATTACTTTGCTCATCAAGAAAAAAATTGTTTGCAATATCGTAGCTGTTATCAGAACCGTTATATCTTTCAACCCATTGCTGAGTATATTGCGAATATGAATTTGAAAAAATAAACAGAAGCCCTGTAAGAAAAATTTTTATCATGATATCTTTCTGCGTGAAAATATCAGCGCAATGAGTACAATTAAAAACATTATAAATCCCGATGCTGCTGAGCCGCCGGTATTGTATAATCTTAGCTGAGAGTAAATATCTATGGAAATTGTTTTTGTTGAGAAAGTATAAAGAAGGATAGATGAAACAAATTCGCCGAATGAATTAATAAATACAATCAAAGCTCCCGAGATAATTGCAGGAATAATAAGAGGTAGAATAATTGTTCGGAATGTTTTAAATCTTCCTGCTCCGAGTGAATAAGATGCTTCTTCGAGCGAAGGGTCTATGTTATTGAATCCTGAGTTTAATGATTGTGTTATTGCCGGAATATTTCTTATCGTATAAGCCAAAGGCATAATTGCAAAAGTCCCTACTAGAATTTCCCCGAATGAAAATACATTGCCCGAGTTAAAACTGAATATCAAACAGATTGCAATAACTGTCCCGGGGATTCCGTAAGGTAGAGTTATAATGCTCTCTAAAATATTTCCGCCTTTGATTTTTTTCTTTGCAGTAAAGTATGATGCAGGAAGTCCGATAATAACCGTTCCTGTGACTGCAATCAGAGACATCATTAAGCTATTGTAATACGGCAAGGCAACGGCATCAGTCGTAAAAATATTCTGATAATTTATTAAAGTCAGCCCCTCACCGAAATAATTTCGGATTAACGAACCTTCCGGAATCAATGAAAGATAAAGTAAAGTAAGGACAGGGAGAAGTATTAAAAATCCGG
>JBHEKU010000153.1:0-7660 GCA_041859205.1 Ignavibacteria bacterium
CACAGGAAACATTGCAGCAGGTGGTACTAATACTTCAGCAGGCGAAAATCCGCGAACATTAAGAATAAAATCTGACAGTGCAGGAAACCGTTATTGTGCTTTTATCAGAAGCACCCGCGATACACTCTATGTTTTTAAATCTACCAATAATGGTTCATCATGGACTTCTATACAAAGATTTACAGCTCAAGGTTTATTCTTCCATTCATTTGATTTTTACACAGCTGATTCTGCTAATGTAATAAAACTTGGCTTTGCTGCATCATTGACAACAGGAGTCTCTACTACTGACGGACAACTTTTTATGGGTGTTATGAATTCTGACGGAACAAACCCCAGAACTGTTCAGGTAACTTCTACACCTGTAGGAAGAGGATTAATTAATCCTGCAATAATGACTGATGCATCTCAGTATCCTTCTTCAACAACAGCATGGTATATTACATATTCAGATTACAGTTCGTCAACTCCAACTGCAAACGCAGCAATGGCAGCAATGTCTTTAGACTGGGGCGCAACATTCACAACAACAATTGCAAGAAATACTTTTAACGATTATGATTTAGATATAGATTATATAAAATTCCCAGCCGGTGATTCTTTGTATGTTGTACTCGCAAACAACTTAACGGCAGCAAATCCAAATTTAAGAGTAAGGAAAATTGCAGTTGCTAATTTCGTAGGCGGTACATGGGTTCAGGTAAATCCTGCCAACTCATCAAATCCTGAATTTTTCTCACAGCTCACAGTTAACAGAATTACAGGACAAATGATTTGCACTTTCGTTGCTACTGTAGGCGGTTTAAATACATCATTCTATAATTATAATACACCGGGCGGTCCTTCATTTAATACAAGTTCATATTATAGTTTCCCAACTGAAGCATCCGGTTCTACCTTACCTATGTGCGATGCAAATCCTTGGGATAGCACTTTCAGAGTAGCCTATTTGACTCCTTCAGGAGTAGCTTACTGCCAGACAAAAAATCCTTCAGGCGGCTTTACAAGAAATGCTGATTTATTAAACTACGGAACCTCACCATCAATAAATATAGCTCCTGATGTAACCGGCTTTAGAAGATTAGGAAATTATTATGGAGCAATTGTTTATAACGGTACGGGAAATGCGAATGTAAACTATAACGGAGAAGATTTAGTAATGGTGGGAGTAAACGGAAACTCACAAACTGCAAACGATTATTCTTTATCGCAAAATTATCCTAATCCTTTCAATCCATCAACAAGTATAAAGTACTCAATACCTGTTTCAGGATTTGTAACATTGAAGGTTTATGATATTTTAGGAAACGAAGTAGCAAGCTTAGTTAATTCAAATCAAAATGCAGGAAAGTATTCAGTTGATTTCAATACATCAAGCTTAAATCTTTCCAGCGGAGTTTATTTTTATAAGCTTTCAACAGGAAACTTTACCGATGTAAAAAAGATGTCCCTGATTAAGTAACTCAATACATATACATAAATTTTTTAATTTAAACCTGACGGGCTTAGTTGAACGTCAGGTTTATTTTTTTATTTTAATAAATACAGACAGAAAACAGATTGAAGATAATTTTTATGGGAACGCCGCAGTTCGCAGTTCCCTCTTTGGATATATTGATAAAGAACGGACATGAAATTTCAGCCGTTGTAACAGTACCCGATAAACCGAAAGGCAGAGGACAGAAACTTGGTATTTCAGAAGTGAAGCAGTACGCATTGGATAATAATCTGAAAGTACTTCAGCCGGTAAAGTTGCGAGATGAAAATTTTCTGAATGAATTGAGAGAGCTAAAGCCGGATTTGATTATTGTAGTTGCATTCAGAATTTTGCCGTCCGTGATATTTGATATACCCAAGTATGGAATATTTAATCTGCACGGCTCACTGCTGCCAAAGTACAGAGGCGCTGCACCGATAAATTGGGCAATAATAAACGGCGATAAGGAAACGGGCGTAACGACATTTTTTCTTAAAGAAAAAGTCGATACGGGGAATATAATATTACAGGAGAAACTTGATATAGGAGAGAATGATACATTCGGAGAAATATATGATAAGCTATCCTTAATAGGCGCGGGTTTAGTTCTAGAAACAGTGAGAGAAATAGAAAAAGGTGAAGTAAAAATAATTGAGCAGAAAGATGAACATTCCTCCCCTGCCCCGAAAATTTTCAAAGAAGACTGCAGAATAGACTGGAGTAAGACTTCGGAAGAAATTCATAATTTTATTAGAGGGCTTTCACCGCATCCGACAGCATGGACAACATTAGAGGGGAAAGTACTGAAGATTTATCTTACAATGAAAACAGAGAATGAATCAAAATCCCCTGCCGGCACATTAATAAAAGAAGGGAAAAAATTGTATGTGAATACAAACGATAATACGCTGGAGATTCTTGAATTGCAATTAGAAGGAAAAAAGAGAGTGAAGGCTATAGATTTTTTGAATGGAATGGATTTTTCTAAGGAACACAGATGTGTATGATTGTTATGATTTCACAGATAATTTAAGATGTAATTTTATTTTAAAAATCAGTGACATCATTTAAATCTTACTTATCTGTGTTCCCGGATTAAAAATCTTGCCCATTTATTGAATAGAATTAAGACCAAGATTTAATTAATTTCTACAAAATTTTTATGGAGTGCATATGGCTAAAGAAAAGAAAATAAACCCGACAGAACTCAGGCTCCAGGAGGTGGATAAAGAAATTTCTGAACTTACTGAACAGAGAAATTCATTAATCGCTCACTGGAATCTGGAGAAGAACTTAATCAAAACAATCCGCTCTTCTAAAGAAGAAATTGAAAACTTAAAAGCGGAAGCTGACAGAGAAGAACGCGAAGGCAATCTTGCAAAAGTTGCCGAAATACGATACGGAAAACTTATAGAGCTTCAAAAATTAATTGATGCTAAAACTGCAGAACTTGCTGAGCTTCAGAAGACTAATAAAATGCTGAAGGAAGAAGTTGATGCAGAAGATATTGCAGAGATAGTTTCGAAGTGGACGGGCATTCCCGTAACCCGCATGCTTGAAAGCGAAAGACAGAAGCTGCTTACAATGGAGCAGAATCTTGAGCAGAGAGTTATCGGGCAGGATGAAGCAGTAGTTGCTGTTTCAAATGCCATAAGGCGTTCAAGAGCGGGCTTGCAGGATGAGAACAGACCAATCGGTTCATTTATATTTCTCGGCACTACAGGTGTCGGTAAGACGGAACTTGCAAGAGCGCTTGCTGAGTTTTTATTCGACGATGAAAAGGCAATGGTGCGGATTGATATGAGCGAGTACATGGAAAAATTTTCCGTCTCGAGATTGATTGGCGCTCCTCCGGGGTATGTAGGCTATGAAGAAGGCGGGCAGCTTACAGAAGCAGTAAGAAGAAGACCTTACTGTGTTTTATTGCTTGATGAAATTGAGAAAGCGCATCCCGATGTTTTTAATATTTTATTGCAGGTGCTTGATGAAGGCAGACTGACGGATTCACAGGGAAGAACTGTTAATTTCAAAAATACAATTATTATAATGACATCAAATCTTGGAGCACATTTAATACAGGATAAGCTTCAGGAAATTAACGACGAGAATAAAGAATCTATCATGGGTGAGCTGCGTGTAAGCATGTTAGAATTATTAAGACAGACAATACGCCCGGAGTTTTTAAACCGTATTGATGAAATAATTTTATTTAAACCGCTTACTGAAGGCGATATAAGAAAAATTGTAAATCTCCAATTAAAGCAGCTTGAAGAAAAGCTTGCAAGAAATCAGATGACGCTAAAAATAGATGACGATGTTATGGACTGGCTCGGCAAGCTCGGCTTCGATATTACATTCGGCGCAAGACCTTTGAAGAGAACAATTCAGAAACATATTACGAATATATTGTCGGAAAAAATTCTGAATGCTGATTTCCTTCCCGGAGATGTTATCGAAGTATTTCTTGATAATGCTGGACTGATTGAATTCAGGAAAGGAAAACCGGATAAAGTTTAATGATAAATTATTTCCAGAATTACTTTGAATTGATAGTTTTAAAGCTCACTGATATTAAGCTGCACGAAGCAACGGAAAACGTAAGAAGAACACGTGTATTAGACAGGATTACAGAGGCAAAATATTTAAACAATCCCATCATTGTAGGAAGACATGATAATGGATTGATTCTGCTCGACGGAGCGAACAGATACAGCTCGATAAAATCCCTCGGATGCAAGCTAATCATTGCGCAGATAATAAACTATAAATCGCATAAAACTGTTTTAGATGTATGGAATCATTTAGTGTACGATTTCAGTCTGGATACTGTAAAAACTTATTGCAGAAATAATAAAATCAATTTCCGCCATATAGCTTATTCAGAAGGGAAAAAAATATTAGATAAAAATTTCCATCATATTTTAGTAACCGATACATCGGGAACAGAGACAATTTTAATCGACTTAAGTAAAAATTTTAAAAAATGTTTAGACCAATTAGCAGCGATAGGTGAACTATATTTTACAAAGTACAGCTTCGACCGCTCTGAAAGCGAAATAAAAATTACTGAGCTGAGAAAGTTTACCCGTAAAAAAGGTGTGTTGTTTGTTTATCCCAGATTTCAGAAATCACACATAGTAAGAATTGCAAAGAATAATCTGCGTGTTCCTGCAGGGATAACGAGGCATTTAATTCACAACAGAGTTTTGCATGTAAGATATGAAGTAAAGAATCTTAAGGAAGTCGGCAACTTAGAAAAAAAGAATGAAGCATTTATAAAAGAAATAACTGCAAAGATAGACGATAACAAAGTAAGGCAGTATAACGAATCAGTAATTATTTTTGACGAATAACAATCAGACCAATTGAATCTTTCCTTTTTTATAGCAAAAAGATATTTATTCTCTAAAAAGAAATTTAGTTTCATTACTATAATTTCTTTTATATCCGTGCTCGGTGTTACAATCGGTGTGGCAGCAATGATAATTGTTTTATCGGTGTTCAACGGATTTAATAAAAGAGTAATTGATAATCTCGTCAATTTCGACCCGCATATTAGAATAGAAGCGGCGGATTCCAACAAGCTCGCCGATTATAATTCTATAGTAGAAAAATTAACGAATGAAGGTATCAAAGCAGTTGCGCCTTATACACTGAATAAAGGAATGCTTACGAATACGAAGTACAATAAAGTTTTATTTATAAAAGGAACTGACCAGAATAAAATAGCTGATGTATCAGGAATAAAAAATTTCGCCCGTCTTGGTGAGTTTAATCTTGAAGATGACGGTGACTACGGAGGAATTGTAATAGGCTTCACACTTGCAGACCAGATGCGGACACGAATCGGCGATACTGTTACAGTGCTTAGTCCTGTTGGATTAGAATCATCGCTTACTCAGTTCGTTGACCCGAAGACAAAGAAGTTTATAGTAAGAGGAATATTTGATGCAGATAATCCTGATTATAATCAGAAGTACGCATACATCTCTATAGAGAATTCTCAATATCTGTTTAACCTTGATAATAAAGTGAACGGCATTGAAATGAGGCTTGCCGATATAAACGATTCCGAAAATGAAAAAGTAAGGTTAAGTAATTTACTCGGCAAAGATTTTAATGTGATGACTTGGTTTGACCTGCATAAAGACTTTTATTCTATTTTAAAAGTTGAACGCATTACTGCATTTATAATATTAAGTATAATCATAGCAGTGGCTTCATTTAATATTCTCGGTTCGTTAACAATGACTGTCATTGAGAAGAAAAGAGATATCGGAGTATTGAAAGCAATGGGTGCAAGCAATAACATGATAATGAAAATTTTTATGTATGAAGGTGTATCGGTAGGTTTAATAGGAATGGTTTGCGGGAGTCTGCTCGGGCTGGCAGTAACACTAGGTCAGTTATACTTTAAGTTTTACAAGCTTGACCCCTACATTTATAAAGTTGACGCAATGCCGGTTGTATTAAGAATGCAGGATTTTATTTACGTGCCGCTTGCAGCATTTTTACTATGCTTCTTAGCATCGCTTTATCCTTCAAAGAGAGCTTCATCTTTAAAACCGGTTGATTCAATCAGATGGGAATAATTTTATTTTAGATATATTTTAGATAATGGACAACAAATTATTATTAGACATAAGAGATATTAAAAAATCTTACAAGATAAGCAAAGAAAAAAATCTTGAAGTTCTGAAGGGTATTAATCTGCAGATAAACAGAGAGGAAATTGTTGCTATTGTGGGGAAATCAGGCGCAGGCAAAAGTACGCTACTGCATTTGATAGGTACGCTTGATAATCCTGATTCAGGAAAAATTTTTTTCGATGGTACAGATGTGTATGCAATGAAAGAAAAAGAGCTTTCTAAATTCAGAAACAGTAAGATAGGTTTTATATTTCAGTTCCATCATCTGCTGCCTGAATTTACAGCGATTGAAAATGTTATGATTCCCTCTATGATAGAAGGTAAAGAAGACAGAGCTAAGGCTGAGAATTTATTAAAAGAAGTCGGCATAGAAGAAAGAATAAATCACAGGCCTAATGAAATATCAGGCGGTGAAGCGCAAAGAATTGCCATTGCAAGAGCATTGATAAACTCACCTGACTTAATTTTAGCAGATGAGCCAACGGGAAATCTTGATACACATAATGCAGATGCAGTTATGAATTTAATTTTTAGTTTAAGAGATAAATTCAAACAGACTTTTATTATTGTGACTCATAATGAAGAATTTGCTCAAAGATGCGACAGAGTTATAAGAATGAATGACGGTTTAATTGTATAACATGATTTTAATAATTAACAATTTTTTAATATATACGTTACGTTGAGTATACTTATCTTTACTAAACTTCAATCTTAACTAAGTTTGAAACCCATTAAAATTCAGGTAGAAAATTTAAATTTATTTTACGGCAAAGTTCAGGCGCTGAAAAATATTTCATTAGGATTGGACCCCAACAAAGTCACTGCGCTGATGGGACCATCGGGCTGCGGCAAGTCTACTTTTCTACGTACGCTTAACCGCATGAACGATTTAATAGACTCATGCAGGATTGAAGGCAAGATTGAAATAGACGGAGAGGATATTTACAGTAAAGACGTTGATGTTGTAGCATTGAGAAAAAAAGTCGGAATGGTTTTTCAGAAATCAAATCCCTTCCCTAAATCTATTTATGATAATATTGCATACGGTCCCCGCATTAACGGCGTTACGAAAAAAAGTGAGCTTGATGAAATAGTTGAATCAAGCTGCATGAAAGCTGCGTTGTGGAATGAAGTAAAGGACAGGCTGAATGAATCTGCCATAGGGCTTTCCGGCGGTCAGCAGCAAAGAGTTTGTATAGCAAGAGCATTGGCAGTGAACCCGGAAATTATTTTAATGGATGAGCCTGCATCAGCGCTTGACCCTATAGCCACTGCAAAAATTGAAGAGTTAATTTTTGAGTTAAAAAATTCTATTACTATTGTTATCGTAACACATAACTTACAGCAGGCAGCGCGTGTAAGTGATAAGTGCGCATTTTTTTTATCGGGGGAAGTTGTGGAACACAGCTCGACGAGAAAAATGTTTACAAAGCCTGAAGATGAAAGAACACAAAGATATATTACAGGTAAGTTCGGCTAATGCAATTATAATTTATAAAAAATATAATTATATTTTAAAAATTTTATTATG
>JBHEKU010000042.1:0-21294 GCA_041859205.1 Ignavibacteria bacterium
TTTTCAATCAGTTCCTCATTATTATCTTCTATGTAAATTTTTACAACACCATTCTCTTCAAGAATATTTTCTATCCCGAAATAATAAAGAGTGTTTTCAATCTGTTCAAAATTTTCTTTGCTAAACGGAATTGTTATTTCAAAATAATTGGAATTCATTTCAATGTGTTGTTTGCGGATTTAAGAGTGTTCTTCATAAGCATAGCAATTGTCATGGGTCCTACTCCGCCCGGAACGGGAGTTATCTTTGCACATTTATCAAAACAATCATTGTAATCTACATCCCCTGTAATTCTTGAACCGGATTTTTTAGAAGCATCTTCCACTCTATTAATGCCGACATCAATAATGACGCAACCTTCTTTAATCATATCTTTTTTTACAAAATCAGCTTTCCCTATAGCTGCAATTAAAATATCTGCCGAAGCAGTTATTTCATTTAAATTTTTTGTAGCGCTGTGGCAGATAGTTACTGTTGAATTAAATTCCTTCTGCACCATTAAATTTGCAATAGGTTTGCCTACAATATTGCTTCTTCCGAGCACAACAACATTTTTTCCTGATGTTTCGGTATTTGTTCTTCTAAGTAATTCAGTTATACCGTATGGCGTGCATGGTATAAAGCAGTCCGTTCCGATTACAAGTCGCCCAATGTTTTGCGGATGAAATCCGTCAACATCTTTTTTGTAATCAATTGACTCAATTACTTTTTGTTCATTGATATGTTTCGGCAATGGCAGCTGTACAAGTATTCCGTGAATTAATTTATCGTTGTTGAATCTTTCTATCAGCATAAGCAATTCGTTTTCAGAAACATCTTCGGGAAGCTCTTCGGTAACAGAGTAAAATCCTACTTTCTCACAAGCTTTCGCTTTGCTGCTTACATAAACTTTCGATGCAGGATTTTCTCCTACAATAATAAATGCAAGTCCCGGTATAGTATTATAAGAATCTTTTAAAACTCTTGTCTCTTCTTTTACTTCTTCAAGAATCCGGTTCGAGATTTCTTTACCGTCTATAATTTTATTTTCAGTCATAATTAATTTTTTGAAACAATTTTCATAAAATCTGCAAATAGATATTTGCTGTCATTAGGTCCCGGTGATGCTTCAGGGTGATACTGCACACACATCACAGGAAATTTTTTATGCCGAATGCCTTCATTCGTACCGTCATACAAATTTGTATGAGTAATAACTATATCATCATTATGAAAAGATTTTTCGTTCACTGCAAAGCCGTGATTCTGTGAAGTGATTTCTATTTTATTTATTTCATGATTCTTCACAGGATGGTTTCCCCCGCGATGCCCGAATTTTAATTTATATGTTTCGCCGCCAAGTGCGAGTGATATAAGCTGATGACCAAGACAAATTCCGAAAATCGGCACTCCCGATGGAATTAAATTTTTTGCATTTTCGATTCCGTATGTTACTGCAGCAGGGTCGCCTGGACCGTTAGAGAAAAATATTCCGTCAGGTTTATAATCCAGAACTTCTTTATACTCTGCTTTTGCATTAAAAACTTTCAGTTCTACATCGAAATTCAAAAACTCTTTTAAAATATTTTGTTTAATGCCGAAATCATAAACAGCAATTTTATATTTCGGATTATCCGCTTTTACTGTGTAATTTTTTTCAGTAGTTACGTACCCGACTAAATCAGCGCCGCTCATTTCAGGCGTCTGTAAAACTTTCTCTACTAATTTTTTATCGGAAACTTTAGCTCTTGTAATAATTCCTCTCATCGAACCCTGGTCGCGGACCATTTTTGTAAGGGCACGCGTATCTATTCCCGTTATGGCAGTTACTTTGTTTTGTTTAAGATAACTCTTTAAAGATTCTGCCCCTTCAAAGTTGCTCCAGTCATCTTCATAGCTTCCGACAATCAACCCTTTAGCCTGAATTTTTCCTGATTCCCTGTCATCATCATTTGTTCCATAGTTTCCTATCAGAGGATAAGTCATTATAACTATTTGTCCATAGTATGAAGGGTCAGTCAAAATTTCCTGATATCCGCAGAAAGCTGTATTGAATACAACTTCCCCCGAAGTTTCAGCATCATAACCGAAAATTTTACCTTCGAAGATTTCGCCGTTCTCTAGAACTAATTTGCCGTCTTTCAATTTTATATCAGAGTTATTAAGTGTGAGATAGGTTATATCAAATTAGAAAAAAAGTATTTTTATTCAAACTCACAACCATGTGCATATTTTTATTTAAAACAAAAAAGCCCCTTTGATACTGAAATCAAAGAGGCTTATGTTAAAATCAAGTTTCAAAAATTATTGTAAATATTTAGTTTCTTTAATAAAAGCATCGCCGTAGCCTTTTGATTTCACGTATGCAAGGTCCTGCTCAGCTTTTCCAAGACTATTGTACTCGCCTGTAACAATCTGATAAAAACCTTTTTTGTTCCACTTCATATCAATGAAATATCCCGGCAAATCAACTTTAGCTTTAGCCGTAAAATTATCTGCATAAGTTTTATTTACGAATGCGCCTATTTGAATTACAGTGTTTATAGGTGTATAATTTACAGGCGGAGGATTAGTAGTAGGCGGCACATAAGTAGTAGGCGGTACATAGGTTGTAGGCGGCACGTATTGTTTTTTCTGCTCTTCGCAAAGTACACACGGATCATCGCTGCCGGATTCATCGAACGGAACACATCCGTTGAAAATGTTCGACATCAAAATTACAACCGTAAAAAATATTAAAGAAAAAAAAGTTTTTATACTTCTCATATTCAAATAGGAATTTGGTAAAGATAACTTTATTTTAAATATTTATCGAGGAAATTCAACATTAGCTTAAAAACTTTTATCTGGTTCGATACTTTCGAAAATCCATGGCCTTCATCTTCTAAAAGTAAATATTCAACGGGTTTGTTTACTGATTTTAATTTTTCAACGATCTGTACTGACTCCGCTTCCACTACTCTTGGGTCGTATTTTCCCTGTATAACCAGCAGCGGACATTTTATATTATCGACGAAGTTAATCGGGCTTCTTTCCGTCAGCATCGCTTTATCTGTTTTAGCATTCCCCACAAGTATATCGGTTCCCTGCTTCCAGTGCTCAGGAACAGACTCAAGGAAAGTAAATAAATTTGAAGGACCAAAAATATCAATAGCGCATTTCCATATTTTAGGAGCTTTTGTTACGCAGGTAAGAGTCATAAACCCGCCAAAGCTTCCGCCAACAACAGCAATTTTTTTCGGGTCAGCATATCCGGTTTCTTTTAAATAATCTACAGCGCCAAGTACATCCTGAAACTCTGCTCCGCCCCAGTCTTTGTAAATCATTTTCTGAAATGATTTACCGTAACCGATGCTTCCTCTGAAATTCGGCGCAATGACAATATATCCGGCATTAGTAAAGACCTGTAGATATTTATTGAAGTTATGCATTTCAGATGCTTCCGGTCCGCCATGCGGCCAAAGAATAGCAGGGTTAGTTCCGTCTTTCATTGTACCCTTGGGAATGTAAAGT
Organism: Ignavibacteria bacterium; assembly: GCA_041859205.1. Taxonomy (GTDB): domain Bacteria; phylum Bacteroidota; class Ignavibacteria; order Tepidaquicellales; family Tepidaquicellaceae; genus JAFDZO01. Next base: position 3,493 of record JBHEKU010000042.1, read on the forward strand.
AAACTATGAATTGAAAGACCGTCAAAGCTTTTATAAAAAATATCTTTTGGTTCTGTAAATGCATCGTCACTTATGTTTCCTATGAGTGAATCTGTAATGGCATGCTTTTTATCTTTGTTTAAATCATAAACGAAAATTTCTGTCGGGACGAGCGGACTGTTGCACATATAAACGAGCTTTTTTCCGTCTTCACTAAAACGCATTCCTGAATATGTTTCTTTCTTCAGTTTTAGTTTTTTAATTTTCCCGTTCTTCAGAGTCTTTATTTTAGGAATATGGCTGCCATTTTTATTTGTGATCCAGCTCATATTTTTGAAATCTTTTGAAAAATTATAAGTAACTATATCCCAGTTCTCAGTAATTACCCACTCTGATTTACCGCTTTTTATATTGTAGTATTTAATCCCTTTGAATTCCCTGCCTTCATCGGTAAGATAATAAAATCCTTTATTATTTTTATCAAAGTGTATATTTCCGTAAAAAGTATTTACACTTAAATCATGTTCGGTAATATTTTTTAATGAACCGTCTTTTGTATCAAAAAGAAGAAGGTCCATATTCATATTGCCATATACTTTTTCGAAGATGATATATCTCTCATTGCTGCTCCATTCAGATGCATGTGTCGGATATTCATCTTCAAATGACTTAACAAGAATGTTTTCGCCTGTCTTTAGATCTTTTATATAGTTATCGAAATTGTAATCGAGTCTTTTATTTGTTGCAAATAAATATTTATCTCCTTTTTTGTTAAAAGAAATAAACAATGTTTGCGAATTTTCGAAACCTTCAGAGAGATGCAGTACCTCACCTCCTTTATCAGGCATCGAATAAATCTGTGTCTGCTCGTCTCCGTTATTATCGCTTATAAAAACAATATCATTCGTCTTAGGATTATGATGTACCTCTCTGACAGCCTCCGGCCAGATAGATATTTGTTTTGTCACTCCGCCTTTTAATGATGTTACCCAAATCTGCGGAATCCCTGTGGTGTTAGTAATGTAATAAACTTCATTATTCTTTTCAGATAGAGAGAATCCTGAAATAGATCTTATCGCAAAAAACTGTTCTACTGTTAGTTTTCTTACGCGGGGTGATTTGCTTCCTGACATGCTTAATTTGATTGAAGCATTAAAATATATTTTTTTTTAGATATATTTTAGTCTATTTTAATCTCTTTCAATATTTGTTATGTTTAAACTAAAGCAAATACAATTTATTACAATAAAAGAATGAAGTTCAAAGAGAATTTTTTAAGCAATTTTTTATTGCCCGTTGATGAAATAGGTACGAAAGAGCGCGCAGCTATGCTTGCTGGTAGAAGCATTAAGACAGAAAGTAAAATCTGGGCTTTAAATACTGCGATATCTATGATTGACCTTACGACTTTAGAAGGTAAAGATACTGAAGGCAAAGTGCTTGCAATGTGCCAGAAGGCTATAAGACCTATGCCCGGTGATTATACAATCCCCAGCTGCGGTGCTGTATGCGTTTATCCTAATATGATTAAAACTGCTGTGAAAGCTGTAGGCGATTCCGGAGTTCACGTTGCATCTGTTGCCACTGCATTCCCATCCGGCCAATTTTCGATGGATTTAAGAGTTCAGGATGTTGTCGATTGCATAAGAGATGGCGCTGATGAAATTGATATGGTAATTTCCAGAGGAGAATTTTTATCAGGCGAATATCAGTTAGTGTTCGATGAGATAAAAGAGATTAAACAAGTCTGCGTGCAGGAATCAAAATACATGAGCGAGAAGCTCGGTAAAAAAGTTGATGTTCACTTAAAAGTTATCCTTGAAACAGGTGAGCTTGAAACATACGATAACGTTAGACGTGCAAGCATTCTAGCAATGATGGCAGGCGCAGATTTTATAAAAACATCTACAGGAAAAGTCCAGCCTGCTGCTACCTTACCTGTAACACTTGTAATGCTTGAGGCAATCCGTGATTATTATTTTGAAACAGGAATAAAAATCGGAATGAAACCTGCAGGCGGAATTAAGACTGCAAAAGATGCTATTGCTTACTTAGTATTAGTAAACGAAACATTAGGACCTGAATGGCTTAACAACAAAATGTTCCGTATCGGTGCGAGCACATTATTAAATGATTTATTAATGCAAATCAAAAAACAAAGAACAGGCTTCTATCAGGGAGCTGATTACTTCACAATCGATTAAAAATTAAATTATACTACAATGCCAGAACTAACAGAGTACAAAGGAAACGCCTTAATTTGTTTAAATCCCGGAGAAAAATTTCCATTCTCATTCGGCTTGGGAAAGGCAAAAATGATATTGGCAAACATAGAAGCGATTAAAAAGTTTGTTGAGTCCGAAGGAAAATCTGTAGAGTAAGTTATTATAAAGAATAAAAAGAATTTAAAATCAGAAAATGAGTTCAAAACTACCCGCTAAGACTAAGAAAGTTCAAGGCAAAGAGATTACTGTAAAAGGCAGCAACATTACGCCTAAATGGAACTATTCCAAATCAATCGAAGATCCTTCCCACATAAAACTAAAACCGAAATATGATCTTTTCATAGACGGCAAATGGCAGAAGACGGCAAAGTATTTTAACACAATAAACCCGGCAACTGAAGAAGTAATTGCTAAAGTTGCTTCAGCAGAAAAAAAAGATGTCGATAAAGCTATCAACGCTGCTGAAAAGGCTTTCAATGGAGAGTGGAGTAAAATTTCAGGCAAAGAACGCGCGAAATATATTTTCAGAATTGCAAGAATTTTACAGGAGAAGGCAAGAGAGTTTGCAGTAATAGAATCTCTAGACGGCGGCAAGCCGATTCGTGAATCGAAATCTGTTGATATTCCTTTAGCTATCGCACACTTCTTTTATTATGCCGGATGGGCAGATAAATTAAAGTATGCTTTCCCGGGACAAAATCCGAAACCAATCGGAGTAGTAGCGCAAATCATCCCATGGAACTTTCCTTTACTAATGGCAGCATGGAAAATCGCTCCGGCGCTTGCATGCGGAAATACAGTTGTAATTAAATCTGCAGAGACAACTCCGCTTACATTATATAAGCTTGCAGAAGTCATTCAGGAAGCAGGTATTCCTGACGGCGTGGTAAATATTATTTCCGGCGCCGGTGAAACAGGAGCATGGATGGTAAATCATCCTAAGGTAAAGAAGATTGCATTCACAGGCTCAACTGAAGTCGGTAAGATAATAATGAAATCTATTGCAGGCACAGATAAAAAACTTACTTTAGAACTTGGCGGCAAAGCTGCAAATATAATTTTTGAAGATGCTCCTATCGATGCTGCTATAGAAGGTATTATAAACGGAATTTATTTTAATCAGGGGCATGTATGCTGCGCAGGCTCAAGACTTCTTGTACAGGAAAGCATTAAAGATATTGTGATTAAAAAACTGAAACATAGAATGAAAAATTTACGAGTCGGTGACCCGCTTGATAAAAACACTGATATCGGCGCAATCAATTCAAGAATGCAGTTAGACAGAATTAACGAAATGGTTGCATCAGGAATTGAAGAAGGCGCAACAATGTATCAACCTGAGTGCACTCTTCCATCAAAGGGATATTGGTTTAAACCAACATTCTTTACAGATGTAGCACAGTCAAACAGAATTGCAAATGAAGAAATTTTCGGACCTGTATTATCTATCTTAACATTCAGAACTCCCGCAGAAGCAATAGAAAAAGCAAACAATACTTTCTACGGTTTATCAGCAGGCGTATGGACAGATAAAGGCTCAAAAGTATTTAATGTATTAAGCAAATTAAGAGCCGGTGTTGTATGGGCAAATACATTCAATAAATTTAATCCTGCATCTCCTTTCGGCGGATACAAAGAAAGCGGATTCGGACGCGAAGGCGGTAAGCACGGATTGGATGCTTATGTCAGCTTGTAAATTCTAAACCTTGTATGAAAAAAATTATTCTGCTTTTCATTTTACTGTTTTCAGTAAAACTATTTTCTCAGGATGTACCTCTTGATGTAATTTATTTTAAAGACGGTTCAAAAATTAAAGGGGTTATAACAGAATTAACCCCTGGAGTCAACTTAAAGTTTGTTGATCAAAATGGAAAAGACTTTACTTTTTCCTTTTCTATAATTGACCATACGGAAAAAGAAAATTTTAGCCGGGATATTTTTTTAAGCAAAACAAAATATGATACTGCTTATTATTCCACTCAAAGAATTACTAATCTTACCAAAATAGGTTTAGTAAGGAACATCTCTGATTATAAAAACAACATCACTGTTTCCGATATATTATCCTATCAGTTTAGCGCACTTTCAGTAGGCATCGGTGCTTCATACATTAAATATACTGCCGGATATACAGTCCCGGTTTTTATTGATGTTAAGTACACTTTTATAGCCCACAAAACCAAGCCTTATTTTTATCTAGATTTAGGACATTCTGTATCTGATGAGAAAGGCAAAGGAATATATTTTCAGACCGGAACAGGAATCAGAATTAACTTAAAAAATAATATAGACCTGATTTTCGATGCTGCTTACAGTTATCAGAAAGTGGCATACGATATTTCAGGTTATAGAGTTGTAGATTATCGAGATAATCTACACATAACTACTGGAATACAATTCTAACAATGACATATAGTTTTAAATATTTTTTATCTGTATTCTCAATTTTATTGATAGGATTTATTTTTTCAGGTTGTGAAAAAGAGATAGGTGACGTTCTTCTTCCTGAAAGTATTAGTCCGTTTGAAGGAGAACATACCATATCTATAACAGGAAATTTAACAGGACAAAAAGAAATAGAAATAAACAACAGGGGAAACTTTGCTTTTTTCGTTGAGCTCTTCCCTCCGGGCAGCAATTATCCTGCTTATCCTATTATAATTACCGGTTTTGTTACAAAAGAAGGAAATCTTGAAGGTAAAGTTTATAGGTATCAGGAAGCAATAGGCGTAATTAACGGTCAGTTAGCGCAAGGAAATATTTCTTTTGATTATAGCGGCTTTCATATGGAAGGGATTTATAATATGACAGGAGGTAATTAATGAATAAAATTTGGTTAAATATATTTTTCTTTGTACTATCAAGTGTATTTTTCTTTAGTTGTGCTAAGGAAGATATTACAGTTACAAATTCAGCCTTCCATAGTGTTTTTAGCGGTTCTTATCGTTTTAAATTTAACACAGGAATGAGTGGTAACGGAATTTTAACAGTAGATGAAGAAGGGAACATTAAATTACCTATGAGCATAAGTGTTTCCGGCATGTCCTATAATGTTAATATAAACGGAAATGTAAAAAATAGTGGTATACTTAATGGCGAAATTTATAGAGATTCAGTTTCTATTGGTACCCTGGAGGGGCAACTTTATATCCCCGGTGAAGGCGGAGGCAGTTCAACCATTAACGGTTCCTTCGGTTATTGGACTGCAATGTATATATATTAGTACGCAGAGATACTGATTTATCCTTATGAATCTAAATTTTACAACCCTAATTCTTGCCGGAGGTAAAAGTGAAAGAATGGGAAAAGATAAAGCCCTTATTGATTACAAAGACAAACCCCATATTTTCTATCTTGCCGACTTACTTTCCCCTTTCACAGATAAAATTTTAATCTCACGAAATAAAGAACAAGCTACCCTCCCAACAGGAAATTACAAAATTATTTACGACGATGACAGCAGTGAAAACCAGGGACCCCTTACCGGATTAATTTCCGCTATTAAACAATTCCCCCATGAAAACTTCATTACATTTTATTGTGATTTAATTAATATTGATGAAGCATTAATTCACACACTGATTAATGAAAGAGATATAAATAAATTTGCAACATGCTTTATATCAAATAATTTTCCGGAACCTTCTATAGTTATTTTTGAAAACAAATCGAATAAGATTTTACTTGAGAAATATAACTCAGGAAAATATTCCATTATAAAATTTCTTAAAGAACATGACTGTAAATTTATTCCATTGCATAAAGAACTAATTGATAAAGATGAGTAACGGAAGATATAAAATATTAAAAGTTCAGAATGAAATAACTAAGGAAGCAGAAGATAATACTGCTATAGAAGAGCCGCTTGAAATTTCAATCACTCACGGTAGCGAGAGAAAAATCATTTCCATTACTATGAGAACTCCCGGCAATGATGAAGAGCTTGCAACAGGATTTTTATTCACTGAAGGAATTATTAAAAATTACAACTCTATTCAATCATTCTCCGGCGGCATGAATACAGTTACAGTTCATATTAATGAAAATGCAGAGCTAAATCTCAAATCATCCGAGAGAAATTTTTACATGACATCCAGCTGCGGCATCTGCGGTAAAAGCTCGATTGATTCAGTCAGAACAAATTCACAGTATAAAGTTGAAATATTAAACAACATTATTTCAAAAAATATTATTCTAAGTTTACCTGATACACTACGAGAGCATCAAAGTATATTTGATTCAACCGGAGGGATTCATGCAAGCGGTTTATTCGATTTCAACGGAAACTTCATTACGCTGAAAGAGGATGTAGGCAGACATAATGCATTAGATAAACTTGCCGGTTATGCATTACAAAATAATCTGATACCTCTTGCAAATAATATTTTACTTCTTAGCGGACGCGCAAGTTTTGAGCTTATACAAAAAGCTATGATGATTGGCATTCCGGTTGTTTGCGCGGTCGGTGCGCCTTCAAGTCTGGCAATTGATTTAGCGAAGGAAAACAATATCACTCTCATAGGATTTTTACGAGATAATAGATTTAATATTTATACTTATCCCGAACGAATTAAGCTTAATGAAGAATAAGGAAATTAAAAATAAAGAACATAAAATTACTGAGCCTAAAACTAAGGCAGGCGGAGTGCCTTCCGTAGTTTCTGCTACGAGACATTTGCTTAAAGAAATGAGTCCCTTCCGTGCAAGTAAGGTTATGTTTCAGCTTAATCAGTTCAACGGCCCTGATTGCCCCGGCTGCGCATGGCATGATGCAGATGCAGAGCGCTCTTCACTCGGTGAATATTGTGAGAACGGTGCAAAGGCAATTGCTGAAGAAGCCACCTCAAAAATAGTAACCCTAAATTTTTTTAAGAACAATAAAATATCTGAGCTTAAAGAAAAAGATGAATTCTATTTGGGAAAACTCGGACGAATTGCGCAGCCCGTTTACAAAAAATCAGGCAGTGATAATTATGAAGAAATATCATGGGATATGACTTTTACAATCATTGGCAATAAGTTAAGCTCATTGAATTCTCCGAATGAAACAATTTTTTATACGTCAGGCAGAACAAGCAATGAAGCTGCTTTTTTATATCAGCTTTTTGCAAGAGAATATGGTACAAATAATCTTCCTGACTGCTCGAACATGTGCCACGAATCAAGCGGAGTCGCGCTGACAGAAACCATTGGTGTCGGCAAAGGCACTGTTAAACTTGAAGATTTTTATAATACAGATTTAATTATTATAGCAGGACAAAACCCGGGGACAAACCATCCGCGAATGATGAAAGCATTGCAAAAAGCCAAAGCAAACGGTGCGAAAATTATTTCAATCAATCCTCTTAAAGAAGCAGGACTCATCGGCTTCGATGATCCGCAAAGTGTAAAAGGTGTTTTCGGAATTGCCTCCAAGCTGACCGATTTATATTTACAAGTAAGAATTAACGGAGATGTTCCTCTGCTGAAAGCAATAATGTTTTTATTATTGCAGGACGAAGAGAAAACTCCGGGTAAAATTTTTGATTTAGATTTTATAAAGAACAATACAGATGGATTTGAAAATTTTATAAAAGATTTAAAGCAGCAGGATTTAAATTCGCTATCTGAAAACTGCGGCATTTCCATAGGAGAAATCCGGCAGGCAGTTGAATTAATTATTAAATCTGAAAGAATTATTTACTGCTGGGCTATGGGACTTACGCAGCATAAAAATGCAGTTGATAATATTTCCGAAATAGTAAATCTGCTGCTTCTTAAAGGAAGCATCGGCAAACCCGGCGCAGGTGCATGCCCTGTCCGCGGGCACAGCAATGTACAAGGCGACAGGACTATGGGAATTTATGAAAAACCTAAACATGAATTTATTGATAAACTTAATGAAGTTTATGATTTAAATGCTCCATACGATTACGGTCTTGATACAGTGGACTCTATGACTGCAATGCATACAGGTAAAGCAAAAGTTTTTTTTGCAATGGGAGGAAATTTTTTATCTGCTACGCCGGATACGAATTATACAGGTGAAGCACTTGAGAACTGTGAGCTGACAGTAAACGTTGCAACTAAACTGAACCGTACACATTTTTTCACAGGTGAAGAGTCTCTAATCCTACCTTGTCTGGGAAGAACTGACTTAGATATTAAAAATAACAAAGAACAATTTATTTCAGTGGAGAACTCAATGGGTATTGTGCATCAATCAAGGGGCACATTAAAACCTCCATCAGAAAAATTATTAAGCGAACCGGAAATTGTCTGCCGTCTTGCAAAGGCAACTCTTAACAGCAGCTCAAAAGTTAACTGGGATAAAATGCTGGAGCATTACGATAACATACGCGATGAAATAGAAAAAGTAATACCCGGATTTGATAACTACAATAAACGCGTAAGAAATAACGGCGGCTTTTATCTTCCGAACTCTGCACGTGACGGTAACTTTAATACTTTATCAGGAAAGGCCATGTTCACCACTAGTGAAATTCCGACTTTGGAATTAGCTGATGACGAATATCTTATGATGACGATTCGAAGCCACGACCAGTTCAATACAACTATCTACGGACTTGATGACCGCTACCGCGGAATATTAAACGGACGCAGAGTTATACTGATGAATAAGAGCGATATAAAAAAAGCCGGACTAAAACATAATGATACTGTAAATCTTGCCACCTATTATGATAAAGAACGTATGGTTGAAAATTTTAAAATTGTAGAGTATGATATTAAAGAGCGCTGCGTAGCTACGTACTTCCCTGAAGCAAACCCCATTATACCTTACACAGAAACTGCACGAAAAAGCAATACACCTGTATCAAAAAGCATAATAATTAAAATCTACAAGCAGAATTAGATAGTAACATTATTGTAACATTTTCCTTTTAATGATTAATAATTAGTATCTTATTCTGAATCTTTCTGCGAAACAACTTCACTCCAAACTATCGTCTGACTGTAACATTATTGTAACATTTCGCTCTTAATGATTAATAATTAGTATCTTATTCTTAATCTTTCTGCGAAACAACTTCACTCCAAACTATCGTCTGAATGTAACATTATTGTAACATTTCGTTTAAGACCATGCATTAGATAGTAACATTATTGTAACATATTATTTTAATTGTTTTGTAATCAATACCTTACAGATAGGTTTTCTGCAAAATAATTAAGTTTTTTTATTAAATTAGTTTGGGCTGTAATAAAATTCCACACAAAAGAACATAATATAAAATACATATAAGAAAATTTTAAAAAAAGTATTTCTTCCCTATATGTAGGTATAGTAACTATGTGATTAAAAAATGAATTATTTTTTAATGAACAGTGTTATAAATTGGAAAAGAAGGAGCGCCTGAATTTGAATAAAAGAAAGTACATCTTATTTTTCTTACTTATTATTTTTTTGAGTACGGGCAATTTATTTGCTCAGGAGTACTGGATTAAATCCGCTCTCCCATTTCCTGCCGATATGACTCTCAACAAAGTTACGAGTTCCGATAGTTTAAAGTTTTATATTGCTGCAGATTCAGGTAAAATTTTTTACAGCTCAAATGCAGGTGTAAACTGGATAACTCAGAACACCGGCATTCAGAATAATATTGTTGATATTAATTTTGTTGATGTCAATACCGGCTATGCAATCGCATGGGAGTACGGTTCTATTAATCCTAATTTTTTCGGTTCAATAATTTTAAAGACAACAAACGGCGGACAGATATGGGATGCAAATTATAAAATTGATACAAATGTTTTTTACAGCAGAGTTTCTTTTATAAATAATCAGTTTGGATTTTTGTTAGGTCATCCAATAGGAATTGTCCGCACTACTGACGGCGGGATTAACTGGAATAAAGACCATCTAGATTCAACTAATTTAGTTTACGGTTTCCCCATTAAAAATATTAAGACGATAGGCACTCAGTTCGGTATTGCCTGCGGCGGGTTTATGGATCTTGCAGGAGTTATATGGCGAACAACTAACGGCGGAATTAACTGGTCTTCCGAAGGTGTTGCGCCTGAACCGCTTTATGCAATTCATTTTTTTGATAACCAGAATTTTATTGCTGTAGGCGGAGATAATGAATACGGCGCCAGTCTTGTAAGAACTACTAATGCAGGGCTTAACTGGTCATATAGTGCTTTTGAACAATTCGGTATCGGGTTAGGAATTTCATTCCGAACATCTGCCGAAGGATGGATTGCACTGGGTCTTGGACAAAAATTTCTTTTCAGCTTAGACGGCGGAGACAGATGGAATGTTTATACAACACATGATCTTGAATCGATTCAGGATGTAATTTTTTCAAATAAAAGACGCGGAGTAGCAGTCGGGCAGCATGCTGCGATTTTAAGGTACAACTCCGAATTAGTAGGAATTCAAAATACAAATACCGGACTTCCTGCTTCTATAGAATTAAAACAGAACTACCCGAATCCATTCAATCCGGAAACAATTATATCATTCAGTTTAGATAAACCCAAAAATGTTAGCTTAGTAATTTATGATATGCTGGGAAAAGAAGTTAAGACACTTATTAACGGAATGGTAAAGCCGGGTGAACATAAGATAAAATTTGATGCATCTGAAATTCCGGCAGGAGTTTATTTTTATACTCTGAAGACAGGAAACGAATTCACTCAAACAAAAAAAATGATACTGGTTAAATAAATTTTTCCGGTAATAAGTTAAACTCTAAAATTTTATTTTGATAAAAAAGTTTCTTCTTATATTGTTATTAGTTTCTCTCAGTTCCCTTCAGGCTAACGCTCAAAACTACTGGCTGCGTTCAAGCTTCAGCCCCGGTATGACATTAAATAAAATTGCTTATACTGATTCAACTAACTTCTTCATTGCTGCAGATTCAGGAAAAATATTTTACAGTTCAAATGCCGGAGCCTCATGGGTAACAAGAAATACGGGACTGCTCAGCAATATAATTGATATAAATTTTTTAGATGCAAATACAGGCTTTGCAATATCATGGGAATTCGGTTTAACAAATCCAAACTTTGTAGGTTCCATTATTTTAAAAACAACTAATGCAGGTGTAAACTGGAATACGGGATACAGAGTAGATACAAATATTTTCTTCGCTAAAATTTTATTCACCGATACTCAGCATGGGTTATTAGCCGGGCATCCTATAGGGATACTCCGCACTACAGATGCAGGTACAACATGGAAGACCGAACAGATTGATTCTGCTTCTTTTTATGATTATCCTGTAAGAAATTTTGAAACACGCGGTCAGGTAACTCTTGCCTGCGGAGGATGGATTGATATTCAGGGAGTAATATGGAGAACTACAAATAACGGATTAAACTGGATTCCACAAGGTGTAAGCCCTGAGCCGCTTTATGCATTACACTTCTATGATGATAATCATGTAATTGCTGTGGGAGGTGACTTTGAATACGGAGCAAGTATGTCAAAATCAACTGATGCCGGTCTTACTTGGGAGTACATTATGTTTGAACAGTTTGGTTATGCGCTTGGCATATCTTTCAGAACACCAAGTGAGGGCTGGATAGCATTAGGATTAGGCCAGAAATTTCTTTACACACTTAACGGAGGGAATAACTGGGTTCCGCTTGTTACTCCTAACGGTGAGGAAATTTACGATTTGAAATTTGCAAACAAAAGAAACGGAATTGCAGTAGGAAAAAACGGAGCAATCTTAAAATACAACACTGATTACGTCGGCATAGATAATAATAACGCCGGGCTGCCTTACGGAATTAGTTTAAAACAAAATTATCCGAATCCTTTTAATCCTGAAACAATAATTACTTTCAGCCTGCAAAAGCCAGAAGTTGTTTCTCTTAAAATTTACGACTTACTGGGTAAAGAAGTGAAAACATTAATAGACGGAGTTGTAAGACCGGGAGAGCATAAAGTAAAATTCAGCGCGGCTGATATTCCTGCAGGAGTATATTATTACACTTTAAAAACTACAGCAGGATTTACCGAAAGCAAAAAAATGGTACTGGTAAAATAGTTACCTTACTTCGGGATTTTTTTTAACCATAGTTCTCTCAGGCATATCATCTTTGCTAAATCCAAACTGCTCATATAAACCGTGAGCATCTTTTGTAAATAATAGCCAGCGTTTCATTGTAATCAGCGGAGGGTATTCCAAAACTTCCTTCATTAACAATTTTCCAAGCTCTCTTCCTCTGTAATCTTCATCTATTATTACATCACATAAATATGAAAATGTATGGTAGTCAGTTATTACTCTGGCAAAGCCGACTTGTATATCATTATGAAACAGTCCGAAATTTAAAGAGTTATCCATTACTTTTTTCATCGCCTCTTTAGTTCTTCCGTTTGCCCAGTATGAATTTGTTATCCAATTATGAATGGAATCAAAATCTAATTTTTCATTATCTGTTGTTACCCAGTATTCACTTGTACTCACTACTATGAACTTTATTTATTTTAATAAAACCATTTTTTTAGTATCTGAAAATCCTCCTGCCTGTACAGTCACAAAATAAATTCCTGAATTTAAACCAACCGCATCAAAACTATATTCATACTCACCTGCGGGCAGAACTTTATTAACAAGTGTTTCAATCAGTTTACCCTGCGTATTGTAAACTTTCATGCTTACATCGCCTTTATTTTTAATGCTGAACTTAATATTTGTTACAGGATTGAACGGATTAGGATAATTCTGTTCGAGCTTAAATTTATCAGGAACTACCGTGCTAAGCTGATTTATTCCTAAAGTATTAATATCAATTTTTGATGTCCATGTCTGATACAGACCGCTGGAATTATCCATCCATACAGGCCACAAGTAATTATTTCCGGAAGTTATTCCGATATTATCACCCTGATAACCAGCAATGCCTCCTGCTATAGGGGCAGGTTTAAACTTATGGTCAGCAATCGGAAAATCTTTCCATGTTGTTCCGCCATCGGTAGAGCGTGATAAAAATACTTCAGCAGAATCACTTGTCGTTCTTCTGTCATCATAGTAAATAACATTTATAGCGCCGCCTTCATCAACTCTCATTGCGGGGAAATATTGAATCTTTCCGTTGTTAACGGGGTCCTGATTTACTCTTATTCTTTCAGACCATGTATTGCCACCATCGGTAGAACGGCGAAAGATAATATCGGGGTCAGTGCCAGCCGGACTAAGATTTTTTTCACCTGTTACAATATATATCCATCCGTTTCTTGAGCCACCTGTATTATCAACATCCATATCAGGAAGACCGTTTACTCTTATATTATTTTTAGATGGTAGTGTGCCGCTGATACCATTTATATCAAACGCATTTTCTGTTACAGAAAATGACTGAGCTCCGTTAGTAGATTTCGCAAAGCCGATATAATCCTCGGTAAAAGGTGATGCAGAAGTTGTTCCTGCCCAGCAAAGCAATACTTCACCGGCTCTTCCTACTTTTACAACTGTACCCTGGCTTCTTTGTGAGGGATTATTAACCTGCATATTACTTGCCCAGTTTACACCTCCGTTTGTTGTATAAGTTATAAATACAGGAAAAGGAGAAGCAAACTCAACCCATGCTAGATAAGTTCTGCCGTAATACGGGCTTGTAGGACTTCCATCTGTTCTGATATCACCCTTATCCTGATTATCAAGAGCAATAATATATTGATTTGACCAGGTAAGGCCCTGGTCTGTGGAATAATGAACAAACTGACCATCCGGGAATCCATTCCCTAAATGGGACATAAAAAATCTTCCGTCTTTATCTATCATTGGTCCGGGGTCTCCGTTATGGTTACTTATATTCACACCTTTACAGGTATCATTTCCCCTCCATGTTGCTCCTCCGTTAGTTGTTACATAAACACCTTCGCTTTTAAAGTTACCTTTAATTGTAAACGCGCTTGCAAACAAAATATCCGGGTTTAGCGGATGCCTGACAATTTCCGGTTCTGACTGGGAAGTAGTACTTGGATAAATTCTGTAATTCGGAGCCACATAAATATTTGAATAATCTGTCTGTGGACCGAAATTTTTATACTCGTTATGAATAAACCCGTAGAATGCTGCAAATAAAATTGCCAATAAAAAGACTTTTGTTTTCATGGATAAATGTTTGTTCAATTATATTAACATAATAGTTATGGAATTAATTCACAGGACAATAATTTTGTATAATGTGAAAAAATAAGTGAAGCAAATAAACCGTGAAACTTCGTAAAATTCGAAAGCAGCTGAAGCCCCTGCAGCATATTTACCTCACTTTTGAAGGAGAGTACTTTACACTCAACAAAATTTTTGTAAAATTAATACAAAATCGTAGTTTTTAGCCTAAAAATTAAATATTTTTTAATTTAAAAAATCTATTTTCTTCTTTATATTAAAGAGTTCAATCACAAGAAGGAGATGATTGAAAACTTAGAACTGTGTATAAAGTGTGCCGCACTTTTTATTTTAAACTAAACCTCAATCAGAAGGAGTTGATTGATTTGATTTGAAAGAACGAAAGTTCAGCACACTTATAAAATTTTAGAAATTCTTTTTTAGTTGCATATTCTCAAAACTCTCATCTTACATAATAATAAGCTGTAGAAATTTTCATCGTTTTTATCTGAATATATAACCAAGATTTAATCCTGCGAAGAAATTTTTTGGCACGCCTGATTCATAATATGTTCTTCTGTCAACTGCTCTGTCGGGATCTGCATTAATATTTATATAGGCAACATATTTTTTATCTGTCAGATTTCCAAGACCTGCATTTGCAATCAGGTTAAAATTATCAACAGTAACTTCCATACCGATTCCGCTGTTTAACAGAATGTATGATTCTGTTTTAGCTGAGTTCCCGTCATCTGTGAACATTCCTTCAACATAAGTGTAATTGAATTTTGCAAATGCCGTTACGCTTGGTGTAATTTTGTAATTATATATTAGGTCTGAAGATAGATAGTGTTTTGGAACCGATGGAGCCGTATTTCCAGAGTAATCTTTTGTTGTTGCATTACCGTTGGCATCGTATATAAGCGCTGTATAAGTATCGTATTTAAAATCAGAAAAATTGTATGCCGTTTTTGATTTCAGTCCGCCTATTATATTTGTAGTAAATCCGAACTCAATACCGTTTCTGGTACTTTTTGCCGCATTTCGGAAATATGCTGCATTACTTACTATAAACGGAACTATTTCATCTTCAATCTGTAATCTGTAAAACACAAGTTCATAAAGGTTATCTTTGAACCATTTACCTCCGTGATTTAAAATATTTCCCTTTGTTCCTAATTCAAAGTTCTTTGATGTTTGAGCATTCAAATCAGGATTTAAAGCGCCAAGATTTCCGTCTGAAGATAACGGGTAGTTATCAAGTTCATTGCCTGCGGGAGTATCGAAACCTAATCCGAATGAACCATAAATAGCTGCATAAGGAGTAAGCTTGTAGTTCAAAGCAAATTTAGGAGTGAAGCGATTGAAATTTCTTGTTGCATCTCTTATTCCGGCTAAACGGTCAACTACGTCAAAGTTTACATTGTCATATCTTCCTGTGAAAAGAAAATCGAGCTTGCCTCTTACAATACTAAACTGATTTGAGAAATAAAATCCTGCATTGCTAATGGTCTCATCAGAAATAGCAAGGAGAATATCCCCTCTTGTTCCGCCGATGTTTTCGAATTCTTCAATAGGACCTGTTTGATAGAACAAATCTCCGCCTACTGAAAATTCATTATCACGACCTGCTATTTCAGATTTGTTAACATACCTTAACGAACCACCAATTCCATATCTTGAAAATAAACGGTACGTTTTTGCAGTTCTGTCAAAATCTTTTACAGTCAGATATCCCGTACCTTCAATAACATTATTCAAGCTCTTTCCAAATGTATTATTAAATCTTACTGCAAGTCTTCCTTTTTTCGAATCTCTTTTTGCATCACGTGATTTATCTGTTGCATTTGCCTGCAGCGGATTTTCATTATACTGAGTTAAATTTAATGAGCCCGGAAGACGGATTGCGCCGCTTACGAAATTTGTCAGCACACTTAAGTTTGAGTTTCTTCCTACTTCAGCTTCCAAAACCGAGTTTACTATTTTTTGATACTCATTACTATGGTCTCTATAACCATTGTAATTTGTATAAGTAAATGATGTCATAAATCTCAGCGAATTTGTTGCAACACCTGCTTTAATAGTATTTTTACGCATGCCAAACTCACCTATTTCATTAAAAGACCAAGCAAAAGGTTTATAAAACTTAATATCATTAATGAAGTTTATTACTCCGCCCGGCGCGTTTGTATATAATGCAGATGCATTTCCTCGGACAACTTCTATGCTTCCAAGCGCGTTAAAATCAATTGCTTCTATTCTTGTCTGTCCGTCAGGTTCTGACTCAGGTATTCCGTCGAGTAAAATTCTCACACCTCTTATACCTGTATTGGAACGGCTGCCGAAACCTCTTATTGAGATTCTTACATCGTGGTTACCGTATCTGGATTGCATAAACAAACCCGGCGTTGTGCCTAATACGTCATTGATTCCCATGTTTCGCGAGTATCGAAAGTCTTCTTTCTCTATTAAATCCACAGGATAAGGAATATCAATTAATTTTTTCTCTGTTCTTGTTCCTGTAATAATTACATCATCTGTTTTATACTTTACGGTGTCCTTATCGGTTTGAGCCATAGAAGACACGCTAAAAAGTAAAATTATAAAAAATATGAAGAATATTTTTTTCATAAAATTTGTTTTGAGGTTTATAAATTATATATAATACTGTGTACAGATATAATTAATGCAAATAGCAAAAGCCTAAAGCAATAATATCTGTTCAGAATATTATTTCTAAAAAATGGAAGATTGAAATATATCCTGAACAGGATATTACTTCAAAAAATTTGGTTAAATTATATGGAAATGTGACACCGGGGCGGTGGGGTAGCGGGAGTAACCCCGGAAGAACTAAGTTTTAAGGAAGAGTCTTTAAATGAAATAAGACGTGGTTCTATATTTGTAACATAGTTTTGTTGCGGTAGTATGCTTACTAATAATAAAAATTTAACAAGATTTACCTGAGCGGTTGTATTATTCTGTTTCTTCTGTTCTTTGTGGTCCAAAAATTTCTCCAGAGTGGTATATAAAGCTTCTTCCTTCTTATCTCTTACACAATCAAAAACTAAACTGTCGCCCTTTGCTTCCTTCTTAACAATATCAAAAAGCTTTTCGCCAATCTTTAATTCTTTTCTACCCCATGCATATTTTTGCACATCATCTTTATGAAGAGTAATTTTTTCGTGATTAGCTGTATCGCTCATTTTTGCTCGTACTTCGGCATAAATAATTTGCTGCTTCACAAAAAAATACAAAAGGAAGCCGCAAAAATTAAAAACCAAAGCGCATAATATTATAAGCGATAATATCTTTTTCAAGTAGAAAGGGAATTTTATATAAATTAGGCAAGAATAATTTTAAATGAAAGTAATAAAATTCAAAGTCTGCTGTTTTATTACGTAAGTTATTCTAAACAGATAAAACATTTTTGAAAATTCCTGAAAGGTAAGTTTTTTAATTATGCATGCAAAAGTAAATTTCATACACCGTATCTTGCGAATAATCTGTATGTGCGGGCTGTC
>JBHEKU010000111.1:0-8577 GCA_041859205.1 Ignavibacteria bacterium
CAGAAGGTAAATCACAGGAGAAAGGCAACAAGCTGATTGAAAATTACGACAGCATAGTTGTAAACATAGAAGAGAAGCCTAAGGTAATAAAAACAATAAAAGATGTTGAGCATAATTATTATACTATAAAGAACGAAAAAGAATTTGCGGAATTTCTAAAAAAGCTGAAGAACGAAGTACTGATTTCATTCGATACGGAAACTGATGCAAAGGACTGCATGACATGTAATATAGTCGGTATGTCATTTGCGTGGAAAGAAAAGGAAGCGTATTATATTCCTATTCTTCATACAACTTCAAAAGGGGAGAAATCACTTTTTGATACTGAGAAATCCAGCCAGAGCACAGTTGGAGTTGATTTAAAAAAAGCGATTGAAGGTGTGCGTCCTTATCTGGAAAGCAAGAAGGTGAAAAAAATCGGACAGAATATAAAGTACGATTATATGATAATGAAGAACTACGGGGTGACGATGGAAAATTTATATTTTGATACATTGATAGGTTCATTCATTTTCAGTCCGGACGGTCATCATGATATGGATACGCTGTCAGAAAATTATTTAGGCTACAGACCAATTCCGATTTCAGATTTAATCGGCTCGGGCAAAGACCAGACATCGATGGATAAAGTTGATGTTGAAAAAGTTGCCGAATACGCCGCTGAAGATGCTGATGTTACACTTGAGCTGTTCCATAAGATTAAATACGAGCTGCAGAAAATAAATATGTACAAGCTCTGTGAGGATATTGAATTCCCATTGGTAAAAGTTCTTGCCGAGATGGAATACGAAGGTGTGAAGATAGACCCGAAGATATTAAAAGAACTTGATAAGACTGCCGATAAAATGATAAAGGAGCTTGAAGCAGGTATATATAAAGAGGCAGGAATGAATTTCAATATCGGTTCGACTAAACAGCTCCAGGGTATATTGTTTGAAAAGTTAAAACTTTCTACCGGAAGAAAAACAAAAACAGGCTACTCGACCGATAGTAAAGTGCTTGAAGATTTAAGATATCAGCATGCAATAATTCCGATGATACTTGATTACAGAATGGTGACGAAAATTAAGTCAACATATCTGCTCGGACTAATGGCAGCTGTGAATTCAAAAACCGGAAGAGTGCATACAAGCTTTAACCAATGCGTTGCAGTTACAGGTAGGCTCTCAAGTTTAAATCCGAACTTGCAGAATATTCCGATTCGCACTGAAATGGGAAGAAGCATCAGAAAAGCATTTGTACCGAAGGACAGTACGTTCAAAATTTTATCAGCGGATTATTCGCAGATTGAATTAAGAATTATGGCACATTATGCTAACGATGAAAATATGATAAAGGCTTTTAAGAATAATCATGATATCCATACAGAAACTGCAATGAGAATTTTTAAGCTGCAGCATAAAGATGAAATGACAGGCAATCACAGAAGAAAAGCAAAGGAAGTTAACTTCGGAATTATTTACGGAATAGGAGCATTTGGATTAGCAAACCGTCTTGAAATAAAAAACTCAGAGGCGAAGGAAATTATCGACAGGTATTTTTCTGAGTATCCGAGAGTAAGAGAGTACATGGAAAACACCAAACAGTTTGCAAGAACATACGGCTACGTTGAGACATTAAAAGGCAGAAGAAGATATTTAAAACAAATAAATAATCAGAATGCCACTGCCCGCGCAGAAGATGAAAGAGCAGCAATTAATATGCCTATACAGGGAACTGCTGCAGATATGATAAAGATAGCAATGATAAATATTCAGAATGAATTTGAGAAGAAAAAATTGAAATCAAGAATGATGTTACAGGTACACGATGAGCTTGTATTCGAAGTAAAAAAAGATGAGCTTGAAACGGTTAAGAAAATCGTTTCAGATAAAATGAAGAATGCAATAAAGCTGAATGTTCCTGTAGAAGTGGAAGTAGGCGTCGGCGATACATGGTTTGACGCGCATTAAAAATTAATATATAAATTAATTGAGATTATCTAATATAGAAATATCGGCAATAAAGAGTTCTGTTCATCTTTTTGACGGGACTGCAAAAGTTTACCTTTTTGGCTCAAGAGTGGACGACAGATTAAAGGGCGGCGATATAGATATTTTAGTTTTATCTGAAAAAATAAAACAAGCAGATTCGTATTTAATAAAATCCAAAATTTTTGAAAAACTGGAAGAACAAAAAATTGATTTAGTTATTAAGAATAAATTTGATGATCCGTTCTCATCGTATGTTTTTAAAACAAGTGTTGAATTATGAGTGAAGATTTGCAAAATATATTAAAGCAAGAACTGAATCTTTTAAATGAGAGTTCTAATACATTGGAATATTCTTATAAAGCATGTAATAAAATTGGCATAAAGGAAAAATATACAGAGGAAGAACTGGAATCGTATGAAGCCTTGTGTTCAAGATTTGCAAGATTAACAGATATAATGATCCAAAAAATTTTGAAATCTATTGAACTTGTTGACCTTGAAACTCCCGGAACAATTCGGGATAGAATTAACAGTTCGTATAAAAAGGGAATAATTACAAACGCTGATAAATTGATTGAAGTAAGAGTCTTAAGAAATGAAATTGCTCATGAATATTTGCCTGAAGCGTTCAAAGATATTTTTGAAAAAGTAATTGAACATTGCAGCTTCATTTTTGAAAATGTTCAAAGCATTAACAATTATTGTAAAACAAAATATAATTTTTAAATAAAAAGTGGCGCAAATTTTATCAAGATTTATTGAATGTATTGTTTTTAAAAATCACACCTTCGACCCTAAGTTTTTAGTACTAAAAAGAAGCGATGATGCTAAAGTTCATCCGGGAATATGGCAGATTGTAACAGCAAAAAAAGATGAAGGGGAGAAAGCATACGAAACAGCAAGACGTGAAGTAAAAGAAGAAACGGGATTGGAACCGTGCGAATTATATGTTGCACCATCCATAAATCATTTTTATAATTTTTTGGATGATTCCATTAATCTTATTCCGGTTTTTATTGCAGAGGTAGATTCGGATGATGTAAAAATATCATATGAGCATTCAGAATTTGAATGGTTATCATATGACGATGCATTTGGAAGAATTCATTGGGAGAATCAGAGAAAAATGCTTGAGGAAACGTACAAGCATTTAAAATCAAAAGAGCTTTTAAAAACTCTAAGGAAAATAGCATAAGAAATAGTATAAGTAAATTTAAAGAATAATTTTATGATAATAGTTACAGGCGGAGCGGGATTTATAGGCAGCGCTCTAGTATGGAGATTAAATCAGCTTGGTGTTGAAGATATTTTCATTGTTGATGAATTTGGGAAAGACGAAAAATATAAAAATCTTTTGAATCTTAAATTTTATGATTTGATAGATAAGGAAGAGTTCGGGCATATCATTTCACAGAACGATGATTTCCTCAAGCAAAACAGAGTCGATTCAATTTTTCACATGGGTGCATGTAGCGCAACTACCGAGCAGGATATGAGATATCTTTTGATAAACAATTACGAATATACAAAATATCTCTGCGGTATTTCTGTTGCAAATAACATTCGTTTCATTTATGCCTCATCCGCTGCAACATACGGCGACGGCTCGAAAGGATATAAAGACGATGAAAGTAAATTAAGTGAACTTAGACCTCTCAATAAGTACGGCTACTCTAAGCATTTATTTGATTTATGGGCGCAGCGAAATGGCTACTTGAATTCAGTAGTGGGTTTAAAATATTTCAACGTCTATGGACCAAATGAGTATCACAAAGATGATATGAGAAGTATGGTATCTAAAGCTTTCGACCAGATAAAAGAAACAGGAAAAGCAAAACTATTTAAAACGGATTCAACTGCATACGGCGACGGAGACCAGAGACGTGATTTTGTTTACATCAAAGATGCAGTCGATATGACTCTGCACTTCTGGCAAAATAAAATTTACAGCGGAATCTATAATGTGGGGACAGGCGAGGCAAGCACATTTAACGCTCTTATCAAACCTGTATTCAAAGCGATGAATTTAAAAGAGAATATTGAGTACTTTGATATGCCGGAAATATTAAGAGGGAAGTATCAGGATTTCACTCAGGCAGATATGAATAAATTAAAAAATACAGGCTATAGTAAAGAGATTACAAAAGTTGAAGATGCTGTTATGGATTATGCCGGAAATTATATGAATACCGATAATCCTCATCTGAAGTAATAGGAACAAAAATCTTCTATCTTTATAATTAAGATTTATATAATTTTATAGACTATTATTCAAAATTCACCTTAAATGAAAAAAACTACCCTGCTGCTTTTCATAGCATTATTATACACGGCAAATCTTTTTGCTCAAGACCCTCCGCATTACATGACGGAGGCGGAAAAAGAACTGCTGAAAACTTATCAGTTCCCGACCAATAATCAAAGAGACAATAATCCTCCTCCAACACCTGTCAGAACAATGGCTGAGTGGGAAGAGTGTCAAGGCTTTGTAATCAAGTGGATGTCTTTCACACCTATTCTTACTGAAATAGTACGATACGGATGCCAGGAAGGATTAGTATTTATATTATGCTCTGATTCTAACACTGTGAAAACTGCGTTGATAAATGCCAGTATACCTACAACCAATATTCGATATATAAGAGCAATAAATTCAGGTTCACAAAATAGTATCTGGGCGCGTGACTACGGTCCTTGGGCAGTTTACTCAGGTGTGGCTGATAGCTTGAAATTAATAGACTGGATTTACAACAGACCTCGTCCGGGAGATGATACTAACTCAGTTACCATAGGACAATATTTAAATATTCCTGTGCACAGAACATTAGTAGCGCCAAATGATTTAGTGAACACAGGCGGAAATTTTATGGTTGACGGCAACGGAACTGCTTTCGCTTCAAAGCTTATTTTATCTGAAAACGCAGCCGGCAATTCTTATGGAGTATCGGCAAAGACTGAATCGCAGATAAATTCTATAATGAATACATGGATGGGAATTGGTCTTAACAGATATATTAAAATGGATATTCTTCCCTATGACCAGATTCATCATATTGATATGCACATTAAACTAATTGATGAAGAGACTTTGTTAGTAAGCCAGTATCCGGCAGGTATTGCAGATGGACCGCAGATAGAAGCAAACCTGCAGTACGTGCTTAATAATTTTCAAACATGCTACGGCAAGCCATACAAAGTTGTAAGAATTCCAGCTCCGCCGGCAGCAAACGGGCAGTATCCAAATAATGGCGGAGACTACAGAACTTACACGAATTCTCTTATCATAAATAAAACTGTTCTTGTTCCTATATACGCTTCTTCATACGATACTACTGCATTAAGAATTTACAGAGAGTCTATGCCCGGTTATAAAGTTTACGGAATAAACTGTAATACAATCATTCCGTCACTTGGCGCTATACATTGTATTACAAAAGAGATAGGTGTAAAAGAACCGATATTTATTTCTACATCAGCTTTAAGAAATACAACGAATCAGGGAGCACAGTTTGTACAAGCTTACATCAAAACAAAATCAGGTGTAGCACCAGGAACTGCAACTCTATACTGGAGAACAGATACAACTGCTGCCTACACACCAGTGCCTATGCTGCCCGCGCCATCTCCGGTAGATACATTTTTCGCTACAATTCCCGGACAGACTTGGGGCAAAACAGTTTATTATTATATTTCGGCAACTTCTTATAGTGGAAGAACAGTTACAAAACCTTTAACTGCTCCTTCAGGCTATATGAAATATCAGGTTCAGCAGCCTGTATCTATTACAAATGAAACAGGAAATGTAACTTCATACAGTTTGCAGCAGAACTATCCTAATCCGTTTAATCCCGAGACAAAGATAAATTATACTTTGCCGAAAGGTGAATTTGTAACATTAAAGGTTTACGATATTAACGGGAAAGAAATAGCATCGCTTGTAAATTCATATCAAACATCAGGCAGTTATAATTATACGTTCGACGGAAGCAGGCTTTCATCAGGAGTTTATTATTATAGAATTATAGCAGGAAGTTTTTCACAATATCGCTCTATGATATTGTTGAAATAAAATGATTTAAATTTTCACTCCCCTCGGCAAGAGGGGAGTTTATTTTAACTTTAAGTATACCTCTTGTCTTCTCAGGACATACAGAAAATAGATAGTCTCGTCTCCCAATTGAATGCATCAAAGGATGCATCAACCCAAACTGTTTTAAAAAAAGCTGAAGAGTTAATAAAACTTTCATTAGAAATTGATTATGCTCTGGGGCTGGGTGCCGGTCATTATTTTAAAGGCTATGCCAATTATAAAATGTCGAATTATGTATCTGCACGATATTCTTTAATTGAATCGATTTCAATATTTGAAAAATTAGGTGATGAACTTCATATTGCCAAAAGTCAGAATATCATTGGACAGACACATTATTTTGAAGGTGAGTTTGAAAAAGCTCTCGAATATAATGCTTTAAGTCTGGAAACACATTTGAAATATGATAAACAAATAAACATTGCCCATAATTATAATAACTACGGAAATGTCTATCTTTCCCTGGGAGATAATCCTGCTTCAATTGAATACTATCAAAAAGCTCTAACAATTTTTCAGGAATTAAATGAAGAATATGCATCCGGAATGGTTTATAATAATATGGGAGCGATGTATTTCCGACTTAATGATTACGATAAAGCTTTAGAGCTTTTTTATAAAACCAGAGATATCTCAGATAAGCTTAAACATAAACATCTATATGCCACTTCTTTAAACAATATTGGTAATATTTATCACTATCAGGGTAAACATGAACAAAGTATCGAAATGGATTTGCAGGCGCTTGATATTCAGCGGGAGATAGGTGATAAGTATGGTGAAGCTTTAAGCCTTGGTAATCTCGGCGGTACGTATAATTCAATGAACATAAGTGATAAAGCGATTGACTGTCTGACAGAAAGTATTTCAATGAGGCAGACTATAGGTGATAAGACTGGAGAATCTGAAGCAAGTCTTGAGCTTGGCAAGCTTTATCGCAAGCTAAAGAAGCCGCAAAGAGCAAAGACATTTATGGAAAATTCTATTACCCTTGCTGAGTCAATGAAGCTCTATACTCAGCTACATGTCAGTCATCAGGAGTATTCAGAACTGTTAGAAGAAATAGGGGAATATCAAAAATCATTGGAGCATCATAAACTATTTTATCACTATTGGCAGAAAGTTTTCAGTGATGAATCGGATAAGAAAATTAAAAATCTTCATGTATTATATGAGGTAGATAAGCAGAAGAAAGAAACGGAAATTTACAGATTAAAAAATATAGAGCTTGCCGAGCTTAACATGGAAAAAAATGAGTTCCTCGGAATTGCTGCCCATGATTTAAAAAATCCTTTGACCGGAATAATTCTTAACACTTCCACTATAAGAAGAAATATAGATAAGTTCACTAAGGAAGATGTGATAAAACGTATCGGTAAGATTGAGTTAACTGCCGAACGTATGCAGATGATTATTAAAAACATGCTTGATATAAATGCTATCGAAGAAGGCAGGCTAAATCTTCACTATGAAGAATTTGATATTAAGCTTCTTCTTAAGAAGATGATTGATGATTTTTCATTAGCAGCAAAGCAGAAAGAACTTAAAGTAAATTTTGAAAGCGATGATGAAAAAGTGATATTAAAAACTGACGGCAGTTCGCTTTCTGAAATTATTGAAAATCTTCTTTCTAATGTAATCAAATATTCACCTCAGGGAAAAACTGTTCACGTAAAATGTTTTAATGAAAATGGTAATGCTGTAATTGAAATAAAAGATGAAGGTCAGGGATTTACTGAAGAGGATAAAAAAAGTGTGTTCAAAAAATTTGCCCGTCTTAGCGCAAAACCGACCGGAGGAGAGCATTCAACCGGTCTTGGTCTTTCAATCGTAAAAAAACTTACTGATATATTAGGAGGTGAAGTAACATTTGAATCTGAACCGGGTCTCGGTTCAACCTTTAGGCTTACATTCAACGCATCTTAATTTTTTGTATATTCTTCTTCATCGAACTCTTCATCATCATCTTCGAATTCTTTTGTAAGAAAGATCTCTACCAGAACACTTTCATCGGAAAAAACGAAGTTTCTGTCTTCAACAACGAACTCTTCCATGTTTAACTCCACCGTATCATTTATATCGGGTAAAGGAATAGAATTTTCCATGTTTAATGTTTTCACAATTCCCATTTCTCCGTGAAAGTCTATTTGAATTTTCATATTTTTATTGATTAATATTCGGATTAAATTTTTCCCTAAAATAATGAATTAAAGGATTAATATACATACAATCTTAGTTGAATTGACATTTTCTATCTCCCCCTCTCCCGCTAAAGCGGGACTTGATAAATGATAGCTTTCTAAAGAGGGAGATTAGGGGCGGTATCAGCTTATTTCCCTAATAATTTTTTTGCCTGATTAACAACATTTTCAGCAGTAAATCCAAATTCAGCAAATATTTTTTCTGCCGGCGCTGATTCACCGAACCTGTCTATTCCAATTATCACTCCCTCGTCTCCGGTGTATTTGCACCAGCCCATTGAAGAAGCTGCTTCTATTACAACTCTTTTCTTAA
>JBHEKU010000071.1:0-4639 GCA_041859205.1 Ignavibacteria bacterium
AATAAGCAAAATATCAAAAATAAATTTACTTGAACAATTATCAACTCGTGCAAAAACTGCAATTAAATATGCAAATGATAACTATGATTTAAATTTAGTATATCTTAGTGATTTTGTAAATTTTGCAAACAAAAGTAAAATGGTAATGGTAAGAGGACGTTTAGTGCATATAGATTTCTTTAAACTAAGAAATTTTGGAATGAAATCGTATGACGAAATATTTATTTATATAAAACCATATTTACAAACTAATAAATAAGATGATTAAAAACATACTCTTATACACAGTTTTTATCCTATTCATAGGATTACTCTGTTCTTGTCAGAAAGTTGATGAGAATGACTATAAAGTACTCTATAGTGTGCATTCAAAGAATCCGATTACGGTAACTTATAGTGATACACAAAATATCAGGACTATATCCCAAAATAATGGGGTATGGTCCACATCTTTTAATGTTTCGAAAGAAAAATATCGTGGTTTTATTGTTGACATTAAAGTTATAACTAAAGGCGATTTCTATGTTAACATATATCAGAATAAACAATTGCATAGGACATACAAATCCTATGATAGTATTCACATTAATTACTAATAATAATGAAAAAGCTAAATAATATATTGAATTTAATATCTGATAATTCTAATTGTTTTAGTTGTTACAAATCAGAAGGCTATATTCAATATGTAAAAATCAATACAATTTCTATTAATTGGGCTGAAAAAACAGTTGTATTTACAGGAATGTTAATTGATATGCAAGATGAAAGAATATCAATAGCTAATAAATTTAATATTTCAGAAATAATCGAAAGTGATGCCAGAACTTTATATCCTAAAGATTTTGATAAAATATTAAACGATTATATTACATCATTAAAAGATGGATAATGTAATTGATTTGCTATTGATACATTATCATCAAACCGATGATTTGTTGTTAAGAAGTAATATACTAAAGGTTATTCGCATTATAAGACGAAAAAATAGATTATCTGTTCCTTGTGATAAATGTAGGCATTCCTACAAAGATACGTGTCAATCAAGAGATACCGATAGTCTTTTTATTTCTGAAATAATATTCCCTTGTGGATTTTTTATTCATATGTAAAATTATTTCTTATTTTTGTACTCTTATTTATTCACTAATTAATAATCTTAAAACAATGAAAAGGATTAGATTTTTGTTTTTAGCATTTGCAATATCAATGATATTGTTTTGCTCGATTTCGCATGAAGTCTTTCCGGGAAAAGCACCTCCTGAATCAGTATTCCAAACAGAATACAATGATATATTTTCGGTGCCCGGTTATTCCACAGACCTAAATGTGGTACAAGATGCAGATTTGGCTTACCGTTATGCAGCTGTTGAAGAAGCGCATATATATTCAATGCCAGCAAGCATCGCGTTTAATTATAATTATATTTTAAATCAGGAAAGTCCTGTTACCTCCAATAGTTCTGGGGTATTATTTTCAAATGAAACCGATAATGATTTGTATGCGGCATTGACGCGAAAGATTGTAATTAAAAACTCAGAGAATTTTAATTATAACTATAATGCCTCTAATAAAATCCTGATTAGGACTATGCAATATAGGGCTAGTTTGTGGGTTTAATAAAAGCCAGTCAGTAGTCATAATAATTAATGAAAATTTTAATAAATATAAAAAAAGCCTTCTATCTTTTAGGGGGCTTTTTTTTACCTAAAAAAATAATAACAATGAACAAATTCGAAACAGAAAGTAGAAAAAACTTTAAAGGAAACGATGTTGATGAAGTAATTGAAATGAATTACGATGTTGCTAAATCTCAATTTGGTATGCTAAAAAACTTAGCCGACACTCATTTAACAATGATGAAAGGGCAATTGAAAAAATTAGAAGTTACTAAAAACAAGCTGTTATATCCAAGTACACAGATTGAAAATGCTGATGCATATTCTAGGTCTGTATTGGAAGCAGAAAGAAGTATAGCCACTTTAAAAGAGGACATATCTGTTGCTGAAAAGACAAGAGATTTCTATGCCGGCATATTAGAAGAAATTAATTCATAAAAGAAATTAAATAGAGAGCATCCTACGATAGTCGCCAACCGCAAAAGATATTGTAGTTTGTTCTCTATTTTTTAATACATTCATAAAATGAAAAAATACTTTTTAATTACTACTCAAATATCCTATATCTATCATGGTTTAATGGATGATGCAAATTCATTAATATCAAAAAGAGGAGGTAGTCGTTCGATTGCTTATGACACTATTGATGAATTAAAAAAAGGAGAAGGTATATTGGAAGATAACTGTCCTTGTTGTGGTGGATACATTAAAACAACATTTATTGAACCAACGAAATCTGAAATAATAGAAAAGAAGTTATGCTTCAGTTGTCTTCATTGGAATAAGATACTTGATGATTTAAGTAATCCAAACAGATTCATTGTAGGTGGAAATGCTTATTGCCATGTAGAACAAAAAGATGGTTATTTTCAAGGACATGGTGGTAGAACCTTTAGAATCAAAAGATATGATACAAATGAAGTGTTTGTTTCTAATAATCTTTGGTGCCAGGGACAAATACCTATCCATTTAAAAGATAGAATTAAAAATAATGCTTGTTTCATATAAATTAATACAAAATGGAAAAGAAGAAAAAAGTTTTTCTGGCATTTAGTAATGCAGCAGATCAAGAAGATTTAATTCAAGTTAAATACTTATTAAATCAAGAGGGTGTAGAAATAGTTCAATTTGAAAATGGTAATTACGACAAGGAACAAATGCTTGATTGTGATTTCATCTTTCTAATTACACCAAGACAAGATATTGTAAGCGGACAAGTTTCTATTGGAAGAGGACAGTATGATCAATTAATGTTTCTAAGAGAACATAAATATATCGGAAGTGATAAAAAGAATTTGAATGAAGTATCAAAAGCACTTGCTGTTTTTTGTTATGACAAAAATCAAATGAAGAAAGGTATGTTTTTAGCGAAAGTAAAAAGCATTCAAACTGACGACATCAAAGACTTTAAACTTAAATATGGTAAAATTGGAGTAGTTGAAATTCCTTATTCATTGCAGTTCTCTCTCAATTATGTTCTTGGTTACAATGCCTCACAAGATATAAAAGAAAGTTCTACTAATGATTCTGACAATTGTAGTGAGACAGGTGAACAAGTAAATATTAAAGACTGGTTGTTATGATTCCTTTATTGTTATTCTTATTATTCAATTCTGTTGTTACCAATATTATTTTGGCATATAGGATAAAAAAAATAAAAAATGAAAACCTTATCACATTTAGGGATAAGTTAAAGCAAAATGACACTTGTCTATTACAGGAATGGGATGATACGCTTGATAAATGTACGATGTTAAAAGTTACAATCATACAAGTTAGTACTTATTCCATAAGAGTAATAGATGAGAGTATGAAGTATCATATAGTTTATAAAGAGGATTTATTCCCCATAAACTATCACATTTGCAAAGACAATTAATTAATTAAATTACAATTAAAAATTCTTATTATGACAGAAATGTTTAAATTGGTTAAGCCTACGTTAAGTCAGCTTAACATATTAGAGATTGAATTTTATTGTTATGTAATGGGCTATAAATTCATTTATGATGAAAAGAAAGTTCTTATAAATAACGAAGATGGAAAAATGGTTGGATTTATTCAAAACGGAAGTAGAAAAGTATTTAATAAACACACCGGATTAGAATACAAAGAACCTGTTTTAAACATCATCTATGGACGAGAAAAGATTTGTCTTACAGACCTATTTTATTCTTGCAAGTTATTATCTGAATTTGTTTCATCTATGGAGAAAAAAGGAATAAGTAAAGAACAGTACGAAGAAAAGGGTCTTTATGTTTTTCTCTATGAATTATCTCAAATTGATTTCTTCAAGAGATATAATGAACGTAACAAGGTCTGTGAGGAAGGTTCTGTGGTTATCGAGGAGAAAGACTACAAGACACAAAAATCGATCTTATATGACCTTATAACATCCGTATATCCTAAAGCAAAATTATTGTTCAGGAAAACAGATGATGGCGTTCTTATCGTTTCCAAAGAAATATCTTCATTAGACTTGGAATTAGTTGTTTCCAAATTGTTTAATACTAAAATCGTAAATGACAAAGGATTGTACGAAAATTTGCGTTACGGAAAACGCTACGGGAAACGTGATAGAAAAACAGGTTGATTGCAATAAAGGCATCAGTGAAATCATGTACGAAATCGAAAACGGAATAGATTCAATGGAACTAATCAATGGAGATTTATATATAAATAATTCACTGGTGCTTCTATCTGTTGGAAGCGAAAATCAAAATTCAAAAATAAAAAAAATAAAAGTATGTTAAAATCAGTGCTAGATGATTTAGGTATCATCAAAGTTAGTATTTTGCCAAAAAATTATTATCTCTTTAAAAGAGAAGAGGTATTTATTACTGTTAATTCATGGGCGGTAGATAGATTCTATAGATCTAAGAAAATAGATTTATCTCAAAGAATCGAAAATGTTTACCAATCACAATATACTTTGTTTTCAGCATTCTCTATTGCTTTAACAAAATTAGAGGAAAGATATTGGGTTACTGTATCATTAAATGCGGAAGGAAACAAAACAC
>JBHEKU010000203.1:0-30084 GCA_041859205.1 Ignavibacteria bacterium
AGAATTGACAGGATATCAATAGATGATTCTTTTTCTCCTCCTAAATTCGATACACAAGTACTGCATTTTCAGTTTTCATCAACTGCATATTTTTTTCAGCATTTTGCAAAAATAGATTTTGAAGATATAGTTTATGATAGAGTTACGAATAAAATTCTGGTTTCAATAGAAGGTAATAACGGGAATAATGACCTTCAGCCTCCGCAGTATACAAATTACAAAATTACTGAAGGAGTATATGAACTCTCATTTAACAAAACGATAACCGACTGTGATACTTTAATGAATGTCAGGAAACTTCCAATTCCGGAAAATATTTTTAAATTTACAAATGATAATATTGCTTTTGAAGGAATGGGTATAACAGATAATTATTTCTTTATGGGGCTTGAAAATGTAACTGACTCAAACTCACAATCTTCGGACAGTACATATTTATATATTGTAGAGAGAAAAACCAATAATGTAAAAACTATCACGACAAAAAAGCTCGGCATACGCTCTATTACAGGTCTTTGTGCTCAGGGTGATTTTAAGTTATACGGAACAGACCGTGAAGCAAAAAAGATATTTTGTATTATTTTTGAATCTGATTTTTCTATAAAAAAAGTGATGACTAAATCCTTTGAATTACCTATGCCTGACCATTCCGATATTTCAATGGATAAGATGGCAGGAGTGGAAGCAATTGCTTTAGACGACGAAGGGTTTATTTATACAGATATTGACCCCTGGTCGCACCTGTATAAACCTAACCTAACATTAAAAAGCTTTTTAAACGATGAGGAAAAATCTTATCTTGTTAAACTTATACCTGTATTTTAGAAATACAAAAATCCTTTTTAAATAAAAAATTAACTGACTATGAAAAGTTACCGCAAAGAACTGTGGTTTGATATAAAAGAAAGAAGAGAGCTGATAAATATTACCCCAACATTAGAAAAGTGTTTATCTGAAAGTGGAATAAAGGAAGGATTATTGCTTTGTAATGCAATGCACATTACAGCAAGTGTATTCATCAACGATGATGAAAGCGGACTGCATAATGATTTCGAAGTATGGCTGGAAAAGCTTGCCCCGGAAAAACCTTACTCGCAATACAAACATAACGGATTCGAAGATAATGCCGATGCTCATTTAAAACGGACAATAATGGGGCGTGAAGTAGTAGTAGCTATTACAAACGGTAAGATGGACTTTGGTCCATGGGAGCAGGTTTTCTACGGTGAGTTTGACGGAAAAAGAAAAAAGAGAGTTCTGGTAAAAATTATTGGTGAATAAAAAAGGCGTTAAATTTTTAATTTAACGCCTTTGAAAAATTAATAAAGATTTATAATTTATTTTTTGGTTTTATTTATCATTCCGCTCATATCAGTATACTCAACATCTTTTGGCGGATCCATTTCACTTTCGCTTATATCAGCTTTTGTATCATAACTTACTGCTGTCATTGTCATTGCAGGAGTGGAAATTCTTAACGGCAAGCCGCCTTTCCAAACAGATATTGTAACGTCTTTGCCCGTTTCATAAATATCACATTCTTTTCCTAAAATAGTTTCCGTGCCTACTTTTTTCTTATCTTTCAGATATGCTTCCATATTTCCATAGTCAATATCTTTGCCTTCTTTGGCTCCTTCTTCACGATATTTTCCGATATCAATCTTTGTTCCCATTTTCTTTCCCAATACATCCATCACCATATAAGCATATTTATCATCGAAGTAATTTTTAGTGGACATTTTAGCTCCCTGAATGTCCATAACTAAGTTTTGCTGAATCCTCTTTCCCTTTTTGTAGGTAGTCATTTCTCCTTTTACTTTACCCGTCAGATCATATTTAATAGTAAAGTCAGAGATAGAGCCTAGATCTGTATTGCCCGAAGATTCTTTTTTAGTATCTGTTGAAGTTTTGGAATCAGTAGATTTTGAATCAGAAGTGGTAGTGTCTTTTTTCCCGCAAGAGTAAAGACAGATTAACGAGAACACTATTAGTACTATGGAAAATCTGTTAAAAGTTTTCATAGAAGTGTTTTAAGTTTGGAAATGATTTATGTAAAAGAAAACGGCAGACTTTTAGTCTGCCGCTTATAAGAAAAATTATGCTGTTACGCCTGAGTATGTATCCATCTTTGAAGTGATTACATTTTTCGGAACTGCGCCGACTATCTGATCAACTACCTTACCGTCTTTAAATATTAGTAGTGTCGGTATACTTCTTATTCCGTACTTCATTGCAACGTTTGGATTATTATCTATATCCATCTTGCCGACTTTGAATTTGCCTTCGTATTCTTTTGCTACTTCTTCTACTACCGGAGCAATTAATTTGCATGGTCCGCACCATACAGCCCAGAAGTCTATTAATACGGGTTTATCTGAATTTATAACTTCGGCATCGAAGTTTGCATCTGTTATTTCAAGAGCCATTTTATTTATATCCTTTCTATTTAATTGTTATAATTTTTATTTTGGCGGGGTTAATTTAGCTTTAAGTTATCTTCTCCAACAATTTGTTTCAAGTTGGAAATTAATTCCGAGTGAGGTCTTACCCTGTTATATCTTGACCTCAGTATCTTTGAACTACCATTATTCTTAATCTGAAAAAACACATTACAGTTCCCTTCATTTGCATCTACTAACTCATGAATCTTATGAAGTTTTGATGTATCAAAAGTTTTTTCATCTAAAATAAGCATCATATTCTTCGAGCAAATCTCATGCAGGCTTTCAATAGGGTATATTTTTTCAATTGTTAATTTTATTTTATCACCGTTTTCTTCGGGTTTCCCTTCAACAATTACTAATGCTTCATTTTGAAATAAGTGGCTCTTTGCTTCAAATAAATCAGAAAATGCAACGCACTCCCAGTCTCCGGTAAAATCCACAAGTGTAAATACTACGAAGCGCCTCCCTTTTTTTGAAAGTTTTACATCTACACCTGTCACAACGCCTGCCATCCTTACTTTCTGAACTTTTGTAAAATCAATTTCAGCAACTTCATCTCCGAATCTCAAATCAACATACTGATTTATTTCTTTCTCAAATTTTGCCAATGGATGTCCTGTTAAATAAAATCCTAAGGCAAGTTTTTCTTTGTTGAATTTTTCTGCATCGCTGTATTCTTCAAACTCTCTCCATCTGTATCCGTCAGGCTGAGTAAGTTCAGCGCCGAACATAGATTCCTGCCCGATTACTTCTGCATCATTCTTATGGCGGCCTGCATAAATTGCCGCAGCTTCAGAATTAAGATACAATTTATTCCTGTTTGGCTCCATCGAATCAAATGCGCCGGCATGAATCAAACTTTCAATCGTTTTTTTATTTACAAGACGAAGGTCAACTCTTATTAAAAAATCTACGAATGATTTATACTCTCCGTTCTCTTTTCTTTCGTTAACAATATTTATTGCAGCTTTCTCGCCAACATTCTTCAAAGCGCTTAGCCCGTATCTTATCTCTCCTACATATTTATCAGTCTTATTATAGTTAATAGAAAAATCCATCATGCTGAGATTTACATCAGGCTGTTTTAAATCCACCTTCATCTTTTTACACTCGTTTGCAAAAAGCTGAAGTTCCACTTCATCATCTTTTCTGCATTCCATCGATACAGATAAAAATTCTAATGGGAAATGTGCTTTAAGATATGCAGTATAAAATGCAAGAATAGAATACGCTACTCCGTGTGATTTATTAAAACCATAGTCGGCAAAGTCTTCCATTAATTTGAAAAGCTCTTCCGCTATTTTTTTGTTCATCTTTTTTTCAAGCGAACCTTTAACAAACTTCGCTTTAACATCCTTCATAATTTCTTTATCCTTCTTACCCATGGCTTTTCTCATATTATCAGCTTCCGCCATAGAAAATCCTGCGAACTCACGTGCAATTTGCATCACCTGTTCCTGGTAGACGATAATTCCGTAAGTTTCATTAAGTGAATTTTTAAGGATAGGATGAAGATAAGTAATCGGTTTTTTTCCGTGACGTTTATCTATAAAATCAGGGATAAGTTTCATCGGACCCGGACGGTACAGCGCATTCATAGCAGCAAGGTCATTGATATTTTTCGGTTTCAGCTTTGAAAGATACTCTCTCATTTTGCTTTTTGAAAACTGAAAAATACCTATAGTAGAACCTGCGGAAAAAAGTTCATACGTCTTAGGATCATCAAGCGGAATTTTTGCCGTAGTTAAATCCATATTGTACTTAGCATTCACTAAAACAAGAATTTTCCCTATGATTTTTAACTCCTTCAATCCAAGGAAGTCAATCTTAATCATACCTGCATCTTCCAGCAGCTTCATATCATACTGCGTGCAGAATAGATTATCTTCGCCAGTAACTTTTGCTAATGGCACATAATCTGTTATATCCGAAGGGGCAATTACAATTCCTGATGCATGAAGTGATGAATTTTTGTTAAGATTCTCTAATGTTCTGGAGTAATCATAAAGCTTTTTTCTTGATGCTTTCTGTTCTGCTGTTCCTGTCTCAAAATATTTTTTGAAATCAGGAACTTCTTCCATACATTCGGAAAGTTTTTTTACTTTACCGAAAATTATAGGAATGCATTTTGTTAACTCATTTATCTCCGTATAAGGAACGTTAAGAACGCGTCCTACATCTTTTAATACACCACGGGGTGCTAATCTATTGAATGTAACTATCTGCGCAACTGAATTCTCACCGTATTTTTCTTTCGCATATTGAATTACTTCATCTCTTCTATCATCCTGAAAATCGATATCAATATCGGGCATTGATACTCTTTCCGGATTCAAAAATCTTTCGAAGAATAATCCGTACTCAAGAGGGTCAACATCAGTAATCCCAACCGCATAACATACCAGGCTTCCAGCGCAGCTTCCTCTTCCGGGACCGACTAATATTCCGCGCTCTCTTGCCGTATTAATAAAATCCTGTACAATTAAAAAGTAGCCCGAAAAATCCATATTCTTGATAACATTCAGCTCATAATTAATACGGTCTGTATATGCTTTATCAAAATCCGGTTTACGTTTTTTTATTCCTTCAAACGAAAGCTTTTCTAAATAATCATCAAGTGTCTGAACCTTTTCCGTTACAGGTATAGGATAACGCGGCATGTGATTCTTTGAAGTATCAAGAACGAGATTACATTTTTCTGTTACTTCAAGTGTCGATGTAATTGCTTGCGGAAAATCACGGAAGATATCCGTCATTTCCTTTGTAGATTTAAAATATATCTGGTCAGTCCCATATTTAAAATCTTTCGTCAGGTCAAATGTATTAGCCATCTTAGATTGCTTTGCGCTCAAATGAAGATAAATATTGTGAGCAACTGCATCTTCCTTCTTTATATAGTGAACATCATTGGTAGCAATTAATTTTAAGCCGAACTCTTTAGCTAGCTTGGGCATTGCTGCCAGTACTTTGCGCTCAGCATCATTTTTCATCTGATGGTCCTGTATCTCCAGATAAAAATCCTCTCCAAAAATATCTTTATAAACTCCGGTCATCTTACGCGCTGTTTCCATATCTCCGCGTGTAATATAGCAGGAAATAACTCCCCCTGCGCAGGCAGTTGTACATACTAATCCTTCACGATATTTATTGAGTACGTCTAAATCTATTCTGGGCTTATAATAATAACCTTCGGTATGGCCAATTGAGCAAAGCTTAATTAAATTTCTATACCCTACTTCATCTTTTGCCAGAAGTATAAGGTGAGCGTAATTAATACTTGAAGATGTAAGCCCGTCTGAATTTTCCGCCGGTTCATCTTCAGCTTGACTTCTTACAACATTTTTTTTGATTTTATCGAAACGGGTAGCAGCCTGAGCAACATATACTTCGCATCCTATAATCGGCTTTATTCCTTTTTTGCGGGCTTTCTTATAAAAATCCATTACACCATACATAACTCCGTGGTCTGTAAGCGCAACTGCCTTCATATTATTTTCTACTGCGGCGTTTACTAATCCGTCAACTGTTGAAATTGCGTCTAAAAGTGAGTAGTGGGTGTGATTATGTAAATGAATAAATTCCTGTGCCATAGTATAAATTAGATATTATTTTGCAGATTTATAATATAATAATTCTGGGCTTTACACGTTTATGAATATTTTTTTGTATTGCGAATTCCGTAATTTATGATAATCTTGAATTGTTGTATTTATACCTATCCAAATAGTATTTTAATATACTAATTCTGTTCCGGCTCCCAATTTTTTTAATCTTATTCATAGAAAACTTTAATAGTTTGAATTCGAATATATTTTAAATTAACTTAATCACAAAATTTAACTCTACTAACCAGAATAACTATGAAGAAAGTTCTATACTTTTTAATTGTTTTTTCATTAGTCCTCACTGTTAATGCGTTTTCACAGCCAAAAACTATTCCTGTATCACCTGCCAGAAGTTATGCTCTGACCTTAAAACTAAGCTCACTGGGCATAGGCTTAGACGGAACAACAAATATTGCAAAAGATTTTAACGTAAGAGCAGGCGGTCAGTTTTTTAAATTTGCAGTTAACGGCGGAAAAGCCGGTGATGACTATCTATATACTGCCGATACTAAACTTCTCTCTTTTTCAGCCCTTGTAGATTATTTTCCGGGCGGCTCTATTTTCAAAGTCAGCGGCGGACTGCTCATAAATCTCAATAAAGTTGAAACAAAATTAGTTCCGGGGCAAACTTATGTTGTCAACGGAAAGACTTACGATAAAAATAATTTAGGGGACGTTACTACAACTACAGAATTTACAAAAGTAAATCCTTATTTAGGAATAGGTATTGGAAACCCTTTGAATTATAAACAATTCGGATTCACAATGGATATAGGCACCATTTATCAGTTCGAGCCTCAGGTAACAATGGCAGGAAATGGATTGATTGCTCCGACAGCAACACAGGCTAACATTGTACAAAGCAATATAAGCTGGTTCAAAGTCTATCCTGTAGTAATGTTTGGATTAACATATAAATTCAATTGATAATATTATAAAACAGGTTTTAGTTACTGAACAATTAACACAAATAATTTTAAACGATTAAACATGATTAAAAAATTAACTTATACAATTTTTTCTATACTACTGATCTTCATATCAGTAATCTATCTTCAAAGCTGTGATATTAAAAGCCCTACGGAGAATGTTCAGGTCTTATTCAATACAGATGGTCCTACTACAGGCGGCTCCATATCCTTTATAGATGCAAAAACTTCTTCCTTAATTTCGTCTCCTAATGTTACTGTAAAATTCGTAGGAACTAATGCCGGCAAAATAACAGATCTGGCAAAAAATCCTGCTACAACATTTACTTCGAGTAACGGAATTATTTCATTCGGTTTAGCCGAAGGCACTACCCTGCCTTTGAATGATGTATCAGTGCTTATTTCTGCCGGCGGTTATCTTACAACAAGCTTTCCGATCACAATTACATCACAAGGATATTCCGCATATAATATGTATGTAATCAATATTGCAAATCCGCCTGATGGAGTTTCTATTTCTCAAACGGGAAATGCAGGAACTTGTAACAGCAGCGGTGTGCTTTCTTCTGAAGTAACTTTAACTACCACTTTAACTAACGGTACCGGCGGTGTTTCTAAAATCCGTCTTCCGGCAGGTACAATTATTACAGATAATTCTCCTTCACCAATAAATCTCAACGGGCAATTAAGCGCAACTATTGCTTACTTTGACCCTACTAAGGAATCAGCATTAAGATGTTTCCCGGGTGGATTTAATATAAATGATTCTGCAATGTTCAGCGCAGGTTTTGCGCTATTTGAAATAAAAGACGCATCAGAAAGAGAAGCAAAAAACTTTACTCCTACAGCAACAGATACCGCTAAAATTACAATTGAAATTCCCAACAACGCTGTAAATCTTTCAGGCGCAAATATCCAGCTTGGTGAAGCAATTCCTGTTTTCAGCTATGAAACATCAACAGGAAAATGGGCTCACGAACAAATTGGTGTAGTAGCAGCCGGAAGCAATGGAAACAAAGCTATTTCATTCAATACTTCGCATTTGTCATATTGGAATCTGGATTATCTTAATGGTGCAAATTGTACTCAAAGCAGAAAAATAATTTTCAATCAAACAGGAGGATGTTCACAGGTTCCTCTAGAAATAAAATTATATTTTGTGAATGGAGCTACTGAAACTTATTATAAAACTGTTATTAAACCTGCATCGGACAATTCTCTCACTTTCTATTATGCTCCTTCAGCAAGTATGAAAATGAAACTTTACTATAATGGTAATTTACTTTACACAAGTGATGCAATAAGTTTATGTTCCGGCGGTGACTTAGCATTAACATATCCTGTACCGACTCTTCAGTCAATTACAGGAACTGTTACAGGTAAGTGTATCAATAACCCGGATGTGGTTATTCATCCTAGTTTCCCTGTCTATTATAAACGTTCAGGAACAACTGCCTGGTATTATCTTGGATACATGGTGAACGGAAGTCTTACACAATATTGCGGTGAATTCGGAACTTATGATTTTATGACCTATTATAACGGATCGGCTATATTTGCAAATAATATCTCCATTAATACAGTTAATCCGGCATTTTCATTTTCACTTAACTGCCAGTAAACAACTGAATATTTTATTTAGAAGCCTGCCCGGGTTATCTCAGGCAGGTTTTTTTATTTTATACAAATCAAAAAATCTGCGACTTTTCCCTTTTTCTTTCGTCTAATAAGTATTAAAATATTTTAATTCCGGATTTTTATTAAACTACATTAATGTATCGCGATACAGATTTATTTCTTGAGCATTTACGCCCGCATTATAATGATGCAGTAAAATATTGCAGGGCATTGACTTTCCGCATTTCAATAGAAGATGCTGAAGATTTATTTCAGCAGTCTGTTTTGAAAGGTCTTGAAAATTTTCCTAAGCTAAAAGAAAAAGAAAAGTTCAAAAGCTGGCTCTTCAAAATAATAACTAATGAGTTTATCAATCAGACGAGAAAGGCATTCTGGAAAAGATTTATTCCAATTGATGAAAACACAAATCATTCAAGAATGCCTGAAATTTTTCATGAGATTGAGCAAACGGAAAAAAATAATATTCTTTATCATGCATTAGGAATGCTGAACTCAAAAGAACGCGCGTGTATTCTGCTATTCGAGCTGGCAGATTTTTCAATTGAGGAAATTAAAAAAATCCAGAATGAAAAAAGTCTCTCAGCTGTTAAATCAAGATTAAGCAGAGCACGCGGGAAGCTAAAAGAACAAATCATAAAACTAGAGGCATCTCAGGAAATACGTTACAAAAAAATAAGTTCACAAAATTTAGGAGATTTAGAAAATGAAACTCTCAAACTTATTTCAGAATTCAAACATGAATGATAATTTAAATACCGGGAAAAAATACTGGCAGGAACTGAAAAATAGAAATCACGAAAACACTTTTTCAAAAGTGGAAAACTGGGTGAATAATTTGAATTCTGAAAAAACTTACAATTTCAAATTAAACAGAATTCAAAGTATGAAAAACTATTTTTCAATAAATAAATTTAAGCTTGTTTATTCTATCTTACTTCTTGCAGTCGTTTTTGCAGCCTGCAATGTGCCTGTTACACAAAACGAATTAATTGGAAATGCCATTAACTGGAAAGTTTCTAAGCAAAGCACCGAAGCTATTGATAGGATTAACTCCCTTCCATGGATTGATAAATCAAAATTGTCGGTAGTTGAGCAAACTGAAGGCGACAAAACATTTTTGGATTACAATCTTGTACTTGAAGCAAAATCACAAGAGGATGTGCAAAAATACATGCAGCAGTTACAGGAAATAAAGGACATCGCCGCCATTCAGATATTTCCGCTTAACCAGACGACAAAGCGCCCGCTTTATGCAGCTGCTCTGCATTCATTTTTCAGAGTTGATGTAGATGCAACACACATGAGTGATGCTGAAGTGAATGCAGAATTAGACCGCCAATTGAAGGAAGCAGGAATTGAAGCTGTTACAATTGATTTCAAGAAGAATGCACAAGGTGAACGGATGATTGAAATACATCCTACCGGAATAATCGGAATGGAAGATGAAACGAAGAATAAAGATTTTGAATTAAGTGTTAAAGACGGAAACAACGAACAGTTTGTTAAAACCCGCCGCAAAAATGATGCTTCCTTAAATCTTGAAGGGAAAACCGATGATGAAATTAAGAAGGCTATTATAGAAGATATGAAAAAAAATGGAACCGACGTAAAACCTGAAGATTTAAAAATTGAAAGGGATGCTGAAGGTCATGTGAAAGTAGAGTTTACAAAGGTGAATGATTCAAAGGAAAGAAAAATGGAAAACAAGATAGAGTTGAAGGTAAAATAATTTTTAAATTTCTATTATTAGCAGTTATCAGAAAACCTTTTTTCAGAAATGAAAAGAGGTTTTTTAATTACAGAGGATTTTAACCAGTTCTTCCATTCCTTCAGTTGCTTTTTTCTCTATATAAACTGTATTCGGAGGTGGATAATAAATATCCGGCTTACTCGGATCTATGATATACTTAACCGAATCACTCGGAACGAATTCAATAAGGCTCGCTGCAGGGTATACAACCATTGATGTTCCTATTACAACAAATATATCAGCTTCGATGCAATATCTAATAGCTTCTTCAATCATTGGAACGGGCTCTCCAAACCAGACAATATGCGGACGAAGCTGAGCTCCGCGCTCGCATTTCTCCCCGAGAGTTAACTCACTGCCCCGGATTTCATAAATAAGATTATGGTCAAGTGTGCTGCGGGATTTTTTTATTTCTCCATGCAGATGAAGTACGTGGGAAGAGCCGCCGCGCTCGTGCAAGTCATCGATGTTCTGAGTTATAACTGTAACTTCGAAATCTTTTTCAAGCGACGCTAAAGCGGTATGGGCAGAGTTAGGCTCTGCTTTTATGATTTGCCTTCTTCGTTGATTATAAAATTCTAAAACAAGCTCTTTATTGTTTTTCCATCCTTGCGGCGAAGCAACTTCAGTTACATCATATCCTTCCCACAGTCCGCCGGCATCTCTGAATGTTGAAATACCTGATTCTGCTGAAACTCCTGCACCCGTTAATACAACTAATTTCTTCTTCACCTAAAATACTTTCAGCTTTTTAGTAATCCGTTCCCATGCTGGCCGTTCATTTCTTTAACATCTTCCATTTTGCTATAATAGTCACGGTCATTTAAAATAAAATCATAACGTTCGTTTATATCATAAAGTTTGCTTTTGAAATCGCTCTGAACTTCAGTTCTTAATTCTGTTGTAAAGTCATCTATATCGCCGCAAAATGATTTATCAACCTTATTCATATCGAATAAAATTCTTACTTCGTTTAATAACTCCGCCCCTTGAAAATCAAGAATACCTGATACCACTGCGCCGGTCAAAGAATAAGAGTAATGATAATCCTGATAATTAGACTGCATGATGTGATATACAACCCCTTTATACCAGTTTACAACTTCATCTCTTCTGTGAGGCTGATGCAGCGCAATTTGAGAAATCGCTTTGAGTATTACTTTGTTAGCTTCAGTTGTATTCATTCCGCTCAAGAGGGATTTTTTCAGAAATTCAAGCTGATTGTTTCCCAGTGTATATACAACCTCCCACAATAATTCTTTAGTATATTTACCGCACCAGTATGTAAGAAATTCTTTCGGCTGTGATAAAAAAGCCAAAGCAATATAAAGACTATTTACCGATTTTAACTCAGTTAATAGAAAAAATGCATGAACAGGAAAACACCTTTTGAACTCGGGAAGGTTTTGTTCCTGATAAAATCCGAAGTGGTCAATTGATGCTTTAAGAATCACTTCAAGATCTTCAATGAGGGTTTCACGCGGTAATTCAAGAATTTCTTGAATTACATTCTGGTCAATCCTCATTCCATTCGAATATAACGAATAGAGTTGAGGAAAGTTTAAGTTAACTTTGTTCATTTGTTTGGAATAGGTAATTGAACAAAAAAAGCCGTAAAATTTATTAAATCTTACGGCTTACCGGAAAAACTTATTTAATAAATTTCTATTTAACTTCTTTCAAATGTGTTATAATGTACTGAGCAACTGCTTCTGCCTCTTTCGGCTTCAATCCTTGGTTCGGCATTGCCGGATAATCAGGATTTACTTTTACCGGATTGTAAATAAAAGCTGCAAGTTTTTTTACATTATCGTTATACTTTGGAACTGTCTCTTTATACGGAGGACCTACTAACTTCTGGTCAAACTTATGACATGCAGAGCACTTTGCATTAAATATTTCTTCACCGTTTATGCCAGTATCAACTACTGCAACTTTGTTGTGCTTCTTCTCATACTCTTCAGCTAAAATGTGAACTTTGTGAAACTGTTCTTTTAAAGCAGCATTTATCGCAGAAACATCTTTGAGTGACATCAAAGAAAATGTTGCTATCATAAGATAAAACATGGCTCCGGAATATTTAATTTCAGAATTTCTTATAAGTGCATACAAGAAATTGGCTGTAAGTAATATCGTTCCGAGAGCAAGCGCTCCAATTATGAACAACGAAGACGAAAATGCATGAGTGTGATAAGTTAGAAAACTCGCAAGAAATAAAACAGGTAAAATAATAGTTGAGTAAAAAGCGAGTGAACCTGCGAATTTCTTCACATAAGCCTTGTAATTATCACTTCTGTCTTTAATTCCGCCCTGCCATCCGAAGAAATAGAATAAAACTGCTATTCCTGTAAATGCCAGTGATGCGCAGATAAAGAACAAGAAGTTTATTAGTACAGGGATTGAGAATAAGTATATTATTGGCGAAGCATGTTCCCATGCTGAAGGATTAGAAATTAAAGTTGTACCGCCTACAAAAAACAATGATGCAACAATTAAACAAACCAATCCCCAGCCGCCGAATGTAGATTTAACCTGTTTCAAACCGGCTTCGTATTCTTTCACTTCTTCAGGAATCTGACCTTCGTGTTTATCACTTTCAATAACTGATTTTAATGAATCAACAACTTCTTCAATATCAAAATTTGATTTATATTTGTAAACCAGTGTAATACCCAGGTAATACAAAATAGTAGAAACTATCATAAGCCCCACTACTGCAGTTTTTGTCTCATACATGAACTGCATATAAACAAATGTTGCAGAGAGAACCGGTACAACACCCAGTCCGAGCCCGACGCCTTTACTGAAGATAAGCTTGTCTAAAATATCACAGGCAAATCTGTAGTAAATTGTTCTTCTGTTGTTCTTTCCTTTACGGTTAAAATAAACGGAAAAAATTGTTCCGCCTATGGTAGCACCCATGTATGGAAGAAACAGTGCAAGCGAAATGAACAGCACAAACTTCAATACCTGAAGATGTGTGTCGTTTGC
The DNA here is from genome assembly GCA_041859205.1 of Ignavibacteria bacterium. Classification (GTDB taxonomy): domain Bacteria; phylum Bacteroidota; class Ignavibacteria; order Tepidaquicellales; family Tepidaquicellaceae; genus JAFDZO01. Next base: position 13,358 of record JBHEKU010000203.1, read on the forward strand.
CGGTATTACGATTTCGTTAAGAAAATCCATTAATAAATCCTTTCAAAAACTTTTATAGTATTTTTACTAATTTATCTATTGAAACTGATGTTATGATTACCAGAGTATAAATATTTATACGTACAAATGTGTTGAGCAAACTTTTTTTATCTGCAGGTGACTTAAGAAATTTATAAGATTCATAAATAAACCATACAGATAATGCGAATATCAATCCGCCAGTTATATCATAATTTAAAATTCCTGAAACAGGAATTAACAAAGCAACGCTTACCGTCGGCAATATCCAGAAGAAAGTAATTTTCTTTAACTGCTCTGTAGAAAATTTACTTTTCAATGTAGGATAACCGCCTTTTTCATAATCGTCTCCGTAAATCATCACTAAAATCCAGAAGTGAGGAATCTGCCACATGAACATATACAGTGCAAGAATCCAGATGTTTGGATTCAATACATCTGCGCCGCTGGCAACCCATCCTGCTACAGGAGGTAAAGCCCCTACTAATGCCCCGGGAATGATTGCAAACGGAGTCATTTTTTTTAGCGGAGTATAAATTCCGTTATACCAGAATAATGTTACAAGCCCGACTATTAAACACTCAACATTCGAACCTGCAAGAATTACTATACAGCCTAAAATTATTATTGCAATGGAAACAACGAATGCAGCACTTCTTGAAATTAATCCGGCAGGTATCGGTCGTGATTTCGTTCTATCCATTAAGATATCGGAATCCGATTCTTGAACCTGATTCAATGCCGATGCGCCGCAAGCTAAAAGAAAAATACCCAGCACAGGATAAATAATATCTGCGCCAAGCATAAATGAGCCTTTGATAAATCCAAGCGCAGTAGTAAGAGCAACGAAGAAAGTAATTTTCACCTTACAAAGATCAAATATAACTCTTACTGCAGAGCTAAATGATGAATTGAATGAAGATGAAATCAAGTTCTCTTTTACAATTAATGCTTCTTTATGTGCGTTTGCTGATTCGATTTTTTTCTGTGAACTTTTAAAATCTAAAATTATTTTTTAACTGTGTCTTTTCTTATTGCGTCAGGTGTTTGTTTAACCTTACTTGTATCAGTCGTTTTCTTTGTTGTATCAACAGGTGTTGTTGAAGTTTTTAATGAATCTTTTACCCCGCCTGTATTTAATGAGTCTGTTGTTTTCTTTGTAGAATCTGCAGCAGGTACTTCTTTTACCCATTTATCAAATTTTTCCTGTGAGACTACCATAAGAACTGCGTACATATATGAGTGATTCATTCCGCAATACTCTGCACAGGCAATATCATATCTTCCTTCGTGCTCTGCATTGAACCATAAGCGGTTCGTTTTACCGGGAACGGCATCTTCTTTTACTCTCATTGAAGGAATATAAAAGCTATGAAGAACATCATTTGCATAAATTTCCATCTTTATATTTTTACCTACGGGAACGAATAGTGTATCGCTTTTTTTCTTTGTCTCAGGATAATCAAATGTCCATTTCCACATCTGCCCGGATACTTTAATTACATATGCATCACCCGGAATATCTCTTATATTTTTATAACCCATGTATCCGTAAAAAAACATTATCATTACAAGGATTGTCGGTAAAACTGTCCAGGTCACTTCCAGCGTAGTATTTCCATGAATGTTTTCAGCAACAGGATGTTTTTTTCTGCTGTACTTAAAGCAGAAGAATATCATTGCTACAGTTACCAGCAGCAACAAAATTATTGAGCAGCCGATAATGAACATCATTGTACCATCGGTTTGTGATATTATATTGGGTCTCATATTTATGGAGTTCTAAAAATTAAATCAAAAAATGTTAAACCAATCATGGTTGCAAAAATCACAATACACACTGCAATAAAAACTTTAAAAATCGGAGTATCGAATTTCACATGCATAAAATAATTTGCGACAAGACAAGTTTTAATAGTGGCAATAACAAGCGCAACTGTAAGTGTAAGCGAACCGAGATTTATACCGGCCACTGAAACCGTAACAGCAGTCAAAGCAAGCAGTCCGAAGAATACCAGAACGTATATGCCGTAGCCGTGTGAGTGAGCTGCATGTTCTTCTTCTTTATGTATATCTGTTTCCATTGTATAAAAATTTATTTAATGTCTAATGTTATGAATACTATTAATGAATCAAATAGAATAACGGGAAAAGGAAAATCCAAATCACGTCAACTAAGTGCCAGTACAATCCCGCATTTTCAAGCTTCTGATAATTATCGTGTGTTATCTTATTTTTTTGAATCATCATCATAACAATACCTATAAAAATCATACCTACTATAATATGTAATCCGTGAAGACCGGTCATTACATAATACAAGCCGAAGAATACAACTTCACCTTCGCTCATATCTGCAAGAGCTGGTCCTTTAGGGTAAATTCCTAAATGAATTTTATGCGACCACTCAAAATATTTATTAACCATAAACGCAGCGCCACAAAATTGTGTGAACCATAAAAATCCTAAACAAAGACCTTTATTTTTTCTTTGTAGGGCTACGATTCCAAGCACTACTGCACAAGAACTGGCAAGAAGGACAATTGTATTAATTGTTCCGATATATGTATCGAGCTCTGCTGCTGCTACTTTGTATGCATCACTGTATATAAATCTATATGCAGCATAAAGGATGAACATTCCGCCAAAAAGCAGAACTTCAGTGAACAAAAATAACCACATGCCCATCTTAGAGCCCATATCATCACGATGAACGTGTTCTCCGACGTGAGCGTGCGCTTCATGTACATGCGCCTGGTGAACGGCAATTTCAGAATCTTGAGACATTTAAAATTTTTATTTTTCTAAAATTAAAATAATTGTACTATCAATTAATGACCGATTGAAGATTCTTTCAATCCTTCTCTGTCATAAGGTCCTTTTGTTATTACAGGAATCTCTTCAAAATTTTCCATAGGAGGAGGTGACGGAACAGTCCACTCCAGTGTTGTTCCATCCCATGGATTAGCAGGAGCAATTGCGCCTTGTCTTAATCCTCTTAATAAATTTGCAAACATTAAAAGTATACCTGCAATCATTACCCATGAACCAACAGTAGATATTACATGGTATGTCTGAAACTCAGGCAGATAATCATAATATCTTCTTGGCATTCCAAGATAACCTGCTATGAACATTGGGAAATATAGTGCATTGAAGCCGACTACAAAAATTATACATGAAAGCTTTGCAATTTTTTCATTATACATTCTTCCGAACATTTTCGGAAACCAGTAATGAAGCGATGCAAAGAATAATATACCCATGCCGCCGAACATAACGTAATGGAAGTGGGCTACAACGAAATATGTATCTGTTAAGTGAATGTCTGTATTTAATGTTCCGAGTACAAGTCCTGTTAATCCGCCGATAGAGAAAACAAATATAAAGCAAAGTGTGTAAAGCATCGGTGCAGTAACTTCGATAGAGCCTCTGTATAATGATGCTACCCAGTTAAATACTTTTACACCTGTCGGGATAGCAACTAAGAATGTAAGAAGCGAGAAAATTACATTTGATGTATCGCTGGTACCTGCTGAGAACATGTGATGTCCCCATACTAAATAACCCACTAAAGCGATTGCAAGTGTAGACATTGCAATAGGTGTATAACCAAAAATCGGTTTACGTGAGAATGTTGCAATAATATCGGATACAACACCCATCGCCGGAAGAATCATAATATATACTGCAGGGTGAGAGTATATCCAGAATAAATGCTGATAGAGTAACGGGTCGCCGCCAAGAGCAGGGTCGAATACTCCGATACCAAAAGTTCTTTCAAGAATAACTAATATAAGTGTTATACCGATAACGGGAGTTGCAAGAACCTGAATCCATGCAGTTCCGTAAATACCCCAGCAGAACAAAGGCATTTTAAAGAATGTCATGCCCGGGGCACGCATTCTGTGTATAGTTGTTATAAAATTTAGACCTGTTAATATAGAAGAGAAACCAAGAACAAATGCTGCAAATACTGTCAGTGAAACGTTTGTAGTCGTTCTTATGCTGTAAGGTACGTAGAATGTCCAGCCTGTATCAGCTGCACCGGTACCGGTAAATAATGATATTAGAGCAATTGCTCCGCCAAATATATATAGATACCATGAAAGTAAATTCAGTCTTGGGAAGATAACGTCCTTCGCACCGATCTGTATCGGCATAATAAAGTTACCGAACACTGCGGGAACACCCGGAATAATAAACAAGAATACCATTATAACTCCGTGAAGAGTAAATAATGTATTATATGTCTGGGGCTTCATAATTGTAGCACCGGGAGTAAGCATTTCCAATCTCATCAAAAAGCCGAATGTCATGGCGGTTAAAAAGAACCCTATCATGACAAGTAAATACATCAGGCCGATTCTTTTATGGTCAACTGTTAACAGCCACGACCAAATGCCTTTGTGTTTACTTTCCTGCTTATAAAAGTCAACCAGTTTTCCCTTTGTTTCCACGGGAACTGCGATTGAACCATTAGCCATTTGTTTTTTCCTCTATTATTAAATTTGTTTTTTTCTTTTTAAGAAAAAGAATACTCGAAAATATTATCAGCAGCACTAAAATTCCGCCGCCGGCAACTCTTGTTACGTTTAAAACATACTTCTTTGCATCCGGGCTGTAGCTGAAACAAAACTGAACTATCTTTGCAATCGAAGTCCCTGTCTTTCCCTGCGAAGCTTCAAGTATTGCAAGCTTAAAATCGAAGGGATTAAAATCCGTTCCGAATAAATATCTTGTTATCTTGCCGTCAGGAGAAACTGCCATAATTGCAGCGCCGTGAACATAATCATTTCCTTCCTTCTTAAAATAAAACCCTAATGCATCGCTAATCTTTGCAACGTTTGTGCTGTCTGCTGTCAGGAACCTCCATGCATTATCCGGAATTCCTCTGTTGATGGTTTTATAATAGTTTTCTTTCTTTTCATTACCCATCACGTAATTTTCCTGAGGGTTAAAGCTCACTGAAATTACGTTAAAATCTTTACCTGGTTCTAAATCAACTTTATCAATTACATCTGCAAGACCGTTTGAAAGCGGGCTGCATATTCCGGGACAACGGAAATATATTAAAGAAATTATTGTCGGCTTTCCGTTTATAAAATCTTTCAAAGGTTTCGGCTCGCCTTTTTCATCAAACAGTACAATATCTAAAGGTACTGTCTGACCTGTTTTTTCATATATGCCGACTTCTTGTTTAGGGGGTTCTGTATTGCTTTCATCAGCTTTTACAACTAATACATTTAACAACGAAACTAATAAAAGCAAACATAGAATTTTTACTTTATTCATGATTTCTTTTCTTATACTTTGATTGTGCTAAAAACGTTTTTAAGGTAAGTATAGAGCTGATTCCATTCTTCATCGGATAAATTAACAATCTCTGTTTTAAATCCGCCGACGTATGGGTCACTCATAATAAGCTTAACCAAATCGTTTTTATTATCATTCCATTTCATATTATCAGCGAGGAAATTTACTGCTCTCTGCTGATTTCTTACCTTACTCTTGAATAACATTGCCCCTGCATCCGTAGTGTTTGCAGTAATATCTGAATTAACTTTCTTTATTAAACTATCTCTTCCTTTATCATCACCAAGAACTTTTTGAATTGCTGTATTAATCGGAATTGTATTAGGCTGCTTAACACCTTGTGATAAGCTGTAAGCCTGATCAAGTGTTTTTAAATCTTCCTGTTTAATAGCCGGATAATTCGGATTCAGTGTTCTTATATAATTAATAATTGCAATTCTGTCTTCAGGCGGAATGTTTGCATAGCTGGCCATACCTCTGTTTGTAATACCTTCCTGCAAAGTTATATACATACCTTCGAACGTAGGTCCGTTTGTCCATCCGGAAATCTCATGGAAATTCCTCGGCTTCGGATTTAAAGTTGCGCCCGCAGGGCCGTCGCCTTTTCCGTCAGGTCCGTGACATGGTGAGCAGGTTGTTTCAAATAATCCTTTTCCCTTAGCAATTAGCTCAGGTGTGGCAACAGATAATTTAAATACATCAACAGGCGGAGAGGTAATTCCCTTCTTCATCGCAATATCCCGCATAAATGCCTGAGCAGAATCCAATTGTTTAGGCAATAAGTTTTTTGAGTTCATTGTGATGAAATCAATATTCTTAAAGTACATATACCCCGCAGTGATAATACCTATTAAAACGAAAATATATATCACTCCGTAAAACGGAAGCGAGCTTTTTAACGTTGATGAATATTCTGAATTATTATCTTGTTCCATATATTAAACTTATTCTTATAGTATAAATTATAATGTGAAATTTAAACCTGCTTCTAATTTCGGGTCTCCTACAGGTGTCAGATTTTCTTTTGATGCTTTCATTCCAAATACAATCATTATTAATCCAGGCGCAAAGAAAAATATTCCAAGCTCCTGCCATCCTAATACCGGTGATTTACTGTATGTCGGCATTATCAGCCAGTAAAGATCAAGCATGTGCGCGAATACCATCCAGATGCTCATAATTTTTAATGTCTTCAGATTCACTTTTACGCTTCTTGGCAATAAAACTAAGAAAGGAATTACAAAGTGGATGAATAACAATCCCATTGAAACATACTGCCAGCCGTTATGCCATCTCATCATGTACCAATAGGTTTCTTCAGGAATATCTGCGTACCATATCAAAATATATTGCGAGAATGCAATGTAGCCCCAGAAAATATTGAAGCCGAACAACAATGTTCCAAGTGAATAGAACTGGTCGTTTCCGAGTCTCGGGCTTAAGTATCCGTTTTCTTTTAAATGAATTGAAATAAATGTTACGATTGCAAGTGTGCACACAATTGTACCCGCAAAATAATATACTCCGTAAATTGTTGAGAACCAGTGCGGCTCAAGGCTCATCATCCAGTCAATAGCTGCAATTGATAATGAGATAAAAAACAAAGGTGCAAATGCTACTGAGAGCTTGATATTTTTTCTTGTTAAAGCAGGGTCTTTGCTGGTATCCTGCTTCTTGGAATTTTTTGTAAAGAAGTAAGAAAAAAGAAACCACACTAAAATACAGAATACAACTCTTATCATGAAGAAATTCATATTCAGATAAGGCGCTTTTGCTTTTAAGATTGGATCATTAGCCACTGCTTCAGGATGAGTCCAGTGAAATAAATCATGCATTGAAAAAATAAGCGGCATAACTAAAATAACGAGCAGCGGAATAATCCCTGCAAGGAATTCGCAGACTCTTCTGAACGGAACGCTCCACGTTGCGCCGACAAGATACTCAAGCGCTGTTAAAGCAAGTCCGCCGATACCGACGCTTGTTAAAAACATATATATCCAGAGATAATCAAAAGCCCCTCTTTGTTTATCAACTAAGAACGACACTACAATGATTAGCAATCCTATGCCCGTCAGTAAGTAACCGAGCTTCGAAATTTTATCAGGTATTGGTTTATTTATTGATTCCAATGTTAAAAATTTTATTTAATTTTCTTAATTGAAGTTTCTTTCAATTATGGTAAATCTGTATCTTTTGCGTTTTCTGCTCTTTGTAATACTCTAATGTAATTTACAATTGCCCATCTGTCATCTCTTGAAATCTGCTTTGCATAGCTAGGCATAACATTTTGTCCGTTAGTCATTACATTATAAATATTTCCGTCTGCCCAGTCTCTTACTTTCTTCGAGTGAAGAGTCGGTGGATTTGGGAACTGATTATTCATCCTGCTATCGCCGGCGCCAAAATAACCATGGCATGGGCTGCAGTAAGTATTATATTGTTTCTTACCTCTTTCAATAGAGAACTCACTCATAGGTACAGGATTCGATAAAAGCTTTACTAATGAATCCGGCATTCCTGTGTATTCATAAGGCATAAATCCTCTTGCAACAGTTCCGTCAACAGGTCTCTGCATAGAGCGTCCGTCTTTGAAAATATCTGACCTTGTCTGCGGATTTACTCTAAACTGATTATGCATCCAGTCAAAAGGAAGAATGTTTACTAATTTACCGATTGCTCCATAACCGCCTAGCGCAGTTACAACTGCTACTACTATTAATAAGTAAATGAATTTCTTTTCGAATATCGGAGAGGTCTTCTGAATATTTTCTTCAGGATAATAAACTACCTCTATATCCTTACCGCCTACTCCGGCTAAAAATGCTTTAACTTTTTCTACATCGAACTGAGCATCTTCTGCTTCGATAGCTACACCGAATCTTGTGCTCGATGCATATTTCATGAAGTTCGTATCATGCAAAGGATTGCTTATCTGCGGAAGTTTATTCCACAAGAGTAACATTCCGAATACGCAGAAAAGACCTGTTAATAAAATCGTAAGCTCGAACATAATCGGAATAGAAGCAGTCAAGTTAAAATACGGCTTGCCTCCGATGATATTCTGATAGTCGATTCCTGACATCCAGCCAATCATACTGACTGCGACTGTTATACCTGTAAGACCTGCAAGAAATGCAAACTTACCGATATTAGTATCTTTCATTCGCATCGCAGCGTCCATTCCGTGAAGCGGGTATGGAGTGTATACATCAAATTTATCATAGCCTGCATTTGATGTCTCTCTTGCAGCATGAGTAATTTCATCAGGCGTATCGAATAATGCAGCTACGGAATGAACCTTGTGTGACCTCGGTACATCCTGCGCTAATTCTTCGTCTAATTTTAAAATCTTTTTAAGCATAAACTATTAATGTTCTTCTTCTGAATGATGATGATGTGTCGGCTGAGCGCCCGGCACAACTGCTTTTATTTCCGCCAAAGATACTGACGGCATAACTTTCACGAATAATAATAATAATGTAAAGAATAATCCAAAGCTTCCGAGTAAAATACCAAAGTCATACATTGTCGGGATATACATACCCCAGCTTGCCGGTAAAAAATCTCTGTGAAGCGATGTTACGATAATCACAAATCTCTCGAACCACATACCTACGTTTACAAGCAATACAAGTACGAATGTTATAGGAATAGAACGCCTTATTTTTTTGAACCAGAATAACTGCGGGAAACCTACGTTACATGCAATCATAATCCAGTATGCCCAGGCATAAGGACCGAATGCTCTGTTAATAAATACGAATGACTCGAACTGGTTACCGCTGTACCATGCAATAAAGAACTCCATACCGTAAGCGTAACCTACCATTGTACCGGTAGCAAGCAATATCTTATTCATCTTTTCGATGTGATTCAAAGTTATGATATTTTCCATATCATAAACTTTTCTCAGGATTATCAAACAAGTCGACACCATACCGAAACCGGAGAAAATAGCGCCGGCAACGAAGTAAGGCGGGAAGATTGTTGTATGCCATCCCGGAATAACCGATACGGCAAAGTCAAAAGACACGATTGTATGCACTGAAAGCACAAGCGGTGTGGAAATACCTGCAAGAATAAGGTAAACTCTTTCGTAGTTCTGCCAGTTCCTGTTTGAGTTTTTCCAGCCAAGGCTAAGCACTGCGTAAATCGCTTTTTTGATTCCGCTTGTTGCTCTTGATCTCATTAAAGCGATATCAGGAATTAAACCGATACCCCAGAATAAAAATGAAACCGTAAGATATGTTGATACTGCGAATACGTCCCATAGAAGAGGTGAAGTAAAGTTCACCCATAATGCGTTCTGATTAGGATAAGGCAGTAAATACCCTGCTAACCATGGGCGGCCTGTATGCAATACAGGGAAAATACCCGCCGTCATAACTGCGAAAATTGTCATCGCCTCGGCAAATCTTGCGATTGCCGTTCTCCATTTTTGTCTGAACAAAAACAGAATTGCCGAAATAAGTGTACCTGCGTGACCAATACCAATCCAGAATACGAAGTTGATAATGTCAAATCCCCAACCCACAGGATTGTTATTTCCCCACATGCCGATACCGTAGAACAGTGTCATACCTACACAGAATGCGCCGATCAGCAAGGCAGTGTTTGCCAGGAGAAAAGATATCAGCCATTTCTTCGAAGGTTTGCGCTCAGTAGGAGCTAATACTGTATCATCGATTTCTGCAAATGACGAACGCGAGTCTACTAACGGTAATTCCTTAGTGTATGTTGAATCAAAAGCCATTCGTTTTTCAGTAAATTAAATTTTATTTATAACTGAACTACTTATTAAAATTCTTTTTAAAAATTCTTAACACAAAATTTTATCGCTAAAATTTAGTGTGCCTTTTCCTGTTTTGGTTTCTCTTCGTGTGATTTTTCTTCATGTCCTGTATCTATATCAAGAGGCTCAAGTATATTTCTTAATTTAGAAATATATGTTACGTTAGGCCTTACTTTAATACCTTCAAGTACGCCGTAACCTAACGGATGCATTCTTTGTTTGTAGAATTCAGATTTCTTATCATTCATATCTCCGAATGAAATTGCATTTGCAGGACATGCTTCCTGACATGCAGTCTTCACATCATTTCCGTTTACTCTTCTGCCTTCACCAACAGCAACCATCTTCGCATCAGATATTCTCTGTATACAGAATGTACATTTTTCCATAACCCCTCTTGAACGAACGGTTACTTCAGGGTTATACATATAATTCATCGGCTCGGTCTGATAATAATTATCACCGACTCTGTCTCTCCAATTGAAATAATTAAATCTTCTTACTTTGTAAGGGCAGTTATTTGCGCAATATCTTGTACCTACGCATCTGTTATATGCCATTCCGTTAATACCGTCAGGGCTGTGTGTTGTAGCGGCTACCGGACAAACGTTTTCGCAAGGAGCGTTATCGCAGTGCTGGCAAAGCATCGGCTGGAAGTTTGCTCTAGGAGCATCAGGTGTACCTGAATAATATCTGTCGATTCTTATCCAGTGCATTTCCCTGTTAACTTTTACCTGGTCTTTACCTACTACCGGAATATTATTTTCAACGTTACAAGCTATTGTACAATAATTACAGCCTGTGCATTTATTCATATCAAGAACCATTGCCCACTTTACACCTGTATAGTAAGGATGAAGCTCTGTACTTTCGTTAATGCTCGGGAAACTATCTAAACCAATTCCGTGAATCTCTTCATGTTTCTGTAAAAACTTCGGCTGTTTTTTATATTCTTCGTATGTGCCTTCTCTTATAATATCTCTTTTATATTGTAAGTCGTCAGTTACAGGGTCATCAACTGCATGATGTTCCTGAGTTGAAACCAATTCATAAGTACCGCCGGCTTTTTCTGCTTTTACATTATTATAGACAAATGCAGAAGGACCGTTTGATGTCATTAATGAGTAAGTATCGAACCCGTTTCCTGTTCCAATTACGCCGCCGGCTCTTCTTCCGCCGCCAAGCTCGATTGCAATTACTTTATCTGCAACACCTGCCTGAACAAATACCGGAACTTCCAGTGAAAGTCCGCCGTTTGTAATTTTTATTTTATCGTTATCTTTTACACCTAAATCTTTTGCTGTTGCAATGGATATTGCTGCATAGTTATCCCATACTATTTTTGAAATAGGATTAGGAAGCTCCTGAAGCCAGCCGTTATTTGCATACTTTCCGTCAGCTAATGAGTGATGCTTCTGAAGAAGCAATACGAAATCATTAGTTGCGTTCATCTTTGCATTATTAATAAATGCATCGGTTGCAAATGCAGGACCTGCAGCAGGTTTTTCAGCATAGGTTATAAACCCATCCTGCAACGCTGCAAACCAGTATCTTTTAAAATCTAATGAAGGCTTAACGGATGCATAAACTGTTTTTTCCCAGTTATCCATTAAGTACTCATGATATAGTGTATCCTTGAAAGCTTCTTTTTTTCCCGCAGTCCAAACAAGCATAATTGCTTCTTTCTGTCTTGAATTGAATAGCGGATTTACAACAGGCTGCTGAACTGTTAATATACCTGTTCTTGTTTTGTTATCACCCCATCCTTCAAATGTTGTGTTTATTGGAAGAACGTAATCACATAATGCAGATGTCTCATTTGCAGTCTCGCACATAGCGATTTTTGTTCTTACTTTCTTTACTGCTTCATCGTAGCCGTAACTCTTGGGGAAATTGAATGAAGGATTCACATCTAAATGAATCACAGCATCAATTCTTCCGCCCTTCATATCATTTACTAATGCATCGATGTCGCTTTTTGGTGAGAGCGGCATTACTTCTACATTCTGCGCTTCGCTCGAGTATAATTTATTGTTGCCTAAAATTTCATTTAAGAAGTTAACTGCAATGTGAGTTGATTCAGGCATTTTATCACCAGCAATCACGATTGACTCGCCCTGCTTCTTGCTTAAATCGTTTACTAAGTTATCAACGATTTTTTTATCAAGATTATTTTTCTTTACAAATGAATCTAAATCATTTTTTCCTAATACCGGAGTTACTTTTGCATCGTTTGCGAAGCCAGAAATTTTTCTTTTTCCTGCAAATTCATTGATGAGGCATAATACAAACTCTTCTATTAAGTCTGTTCGTAATCTCATTCTGTAATCTGCATTCATACCTGTAACGGTCATAGCGCCTTCAACAGAATACAATCTGTTGAATTCTTTATTGCTCATTACGTCACGGTTTCCAGCAAATTTTCTGAGATTTTCAATGTGTCCTGCATCCTGGTCTAAGAAATCCGACTCAAGAGCAAGAATTATATTTGCTTCTTCTAATTTTAATACAGGAATATTTCTTGTACCGTAGCATTTTTGCCAGGCTGAAGTTCTTGTGGAGTTATCGAATACTTCGTATGAATAAACTTTTGTGTTCGGATATGCAACAACAAACTCATCCAAAACTTTTTTGAAAGTCGGTGATTTTATTGCGCTCGATACTACTGCAATTTGTTTTGCGCTTTTAAGATCGGCAATTACTTTATCATCGATATCTGACCATTTTACATTTGCGCCTCTCATCATCGGCTCTTTTATTCTGTCCGGATCGTATAAGCTCATTATACTTCCCTGACAAACAACACAAACTTTACCCTGACTTACAGGATGCTCAGGATTTCCGTCAACTTTTATTGGTCTTCCTTCGCGTGTTTTTACTAAAACAGGACAACCGCAAACACCTGTAGAAGCATAATAATTAGGTCTGCCGACGGTTACTTCTTCCGGCTTCTTATTATATGTGATTATTTCACCTTTATCTCTATAATCGTTACATCCCGTGGCTGCAAGAGCTGCCGATGCTGAAAACAGAGCAAGGAATTTTCTTCTTGAAACAGACGGCATTTTTGTGACGTCAGGCTTTTCAAGTTGTTCTTTTGTAAATTCTGATCTTTTTGCTTTGATAAATTCAGGGTCTCTGTAAAGCTCTTTAAAGCTTCTCCAATAATTAACTTCGCCTTTAGATTCCTCTTTGATGTCGCCCTGAGGAACTAACTGCAGATTCAAGCTCTCGTCTTCATTCTTAATCTTATCACTGATATCGAATATTTTTTTATCCATTAGACTTTGTATTTATTGTTCTTTTTACTGCTGAAGGATTTTCTTTAAAAACTACAGCATTAGCGCGGCTGCTGCTCTCAACTTTTGATTTGAAAATTTCAAAAGGAAGCTTTGTTAAAGAATAAACGCCTGCCGCAGCTGCTCCGGCATATATAAAAAACTTTTTCCTATTAATCTTCTTGGAAAAAGATTCCGCAGAAGAATCTGATATGGAATTTGTATTTTCTTTCATATTGTAGAAATAATTTTAATAAAGAAATCCTATCTGTGACAGGTAGAGCAATTGTCCGGACCTTTATTAAGTTGAGTTGCTTTTGAAATCTTATTAATGTTATTTGGGTTTATTACGGCTACATTTTCATCGGGAGCTCTGTGGCACTGAATACATGCGCCCATTGTAAGCGATTTTACTTGTCCTACAACTTCTGTCTCTCTCATATTTCCGTGGCAATTCTGGCAGTCAATTCCCTGGTTCACGTGTGATGCGTGATTAAAGTATGCGAAGTCGGGAATTCTATGAATTCTCTTCCATGGTATAGGAATGTTCTTCTCGTAGTATTCCGTTAGTTTTATTATTTCAGGTTTGTCTTTTCTTGCAAGCACGTGGCAGTTCATACAAATATCTGCCGATGGAACACTTGCAAATCTGGATTTCTCTACTCCTACGTGGCAATACTGACAGTCAATATTCATTGTTCCCGCGTGAAGCTTGTGGGAATAGGCAATTGGCTGCTCAGGTGTATAACCGATATTGTTTCTCTCAGCAAATGTAGAGTAGTATGTAAGTGCAAAAACTGAAGCTGCTACGAAAATAATTATAGGCAGGCGGACTTTGAGATTATAATCCTGTAAAAATTTTTTCATTAAAAACTTTTTCCGCGTTTATTTTTTGGTGTTAAATACTATTAAACTAAAACGTCTCTTTTCAGAGGGAAAAACCGTTCAGGGTTAATATTATTTTTGTGAATGATACTTTGAAGTAAAACTATAAGCATCAAAATTAATAAAAATAATTTTAAGTAGTAAGAGAAAAATGCACGAATACTGATACTTTTATTTATATATTGACAGCCTTTGTTATTAAGACGGAGTATAAATAAGGTTTTTGAAGTGAGTGATGTTTTACTTCCCCCTCCTTTATAAGGAGGGGGATTGAGGGGGCGGTATAAACTATAATCGTTCAATGAATTTGAAATTTTTCTAGAAACAGTTTCAAATGCGAAAAAAATTTTTATTAACCACCCCCTTCCCCCTCCTTAGTAAGGAGGGGGTAAAGCACGGCGAAAATAATTCCATTCCTTAAAGGAGGGGGAAGCCGTAGTCATTGAAACAATCTTTCATTTCTACGAAATTGAATCATCCTTAAAATCCTTTCCTAAAATTCATGAAAATTCTATCTGCATTTGTAATTGCCCTTGCTCTATTATCATGTTCACCTAAAAAAGAAATTGAATCTAAAACCAATTCCGATTCAACTAAAAGTTCTGTCAAATCATTTAATTCAATCGATGTTAAAAAAATATTCGATGCTGATACAACAGTCGGCTGCTTCGCATTATATGATATGAAGAATGACAAATATTTTTATCACGATTCGGCAAGATGCTTTACCGGATTTCTTCCGGCTTCGACTTTTAAAATCCCGAACTCACTATTCTTCCTCGAGTCAGGTGTGTTGAAAGATGAAAATGAAATGATCAAATGGGACGGAGAAAAAAGATGGCGCGATGAATGGAACCAGGACATGAACTTACGTATGGCTTTTAAATATTCAACTGTCTGGTTCTATCAGGAATGCGCACGAAGAATGGGACTGGCACAAATGAAAAAATTCGTCGATACATTGAACTACGGCAACAAAGATATCTCTGCCGGTGTTGACATGTTCTGGCTGAAAGGCAAGATGCGCATTACTGCTATGGAGCAGCTTGCACTGGTAAAAAATATCTATGATAACAAAGTCCCCTTCAAACAAAGGAACATTGATATATTAAAGGATATAATGATAAATGAAAAAGGTGCAGACTATACACTAAGGTTAAAAACAGGAACTGCTGTGAATGATGATTCGAAAGTCGGCTGGCTTGTAGGATACCTAACCACAAATGACAACGTATACTTCTTCGCACTCAATGTTGATATCAGCGAAGATAACTGGAAGTTCAATGAAAGATTTTCAATCATGAAAAACATATTTGAAGCTATGGGTGTAGTAAAGTTTGAAATAAAATAAAAAATTGCTTTTCATAACTGTAACTTTAAAAAAAATTCTTATGCAATCAGTCAATATAGATATAAAGATTTTTGTTATCCTGATACTGCTTACTTTTTCTGCAACCTCCGATATTAAAGCGCAAGGCTGCAGCGATGCAGGGTTTTGCTCATTGCATTCATTGAAGCCAGAAGAAAAATCCGAGGCTATACTCCATAATCATATTTCGGCAGGAATTGCTTATGGAAAAGGCGAGAACGGAATAAACATAGTTTCTCCTTATCTTCAGTTCACCCGTAACATCAATACGTGCTTAAGTTTTTCCGGCAAAATTTTATTCAGTTCTGTTAAGGGAGATTTAGGAAATGTAAATGGTATTTCCGATGTATTTATCAGTTCGAGTTACTCCGTAGGAAGCCAAACAGGTTTAACACTCGGTTTAAAAATTCCTTTCAATGACGGGAATACAAAACTAAATAATATTCCCCTGCCAATGGCTTACCAGACAAGCCTTGGGACACTGGATATTATTGCCGGAGTAAGCCATTCATATAAAAATTTTGAATTCATGGCCGCAATTCAGCATCCGCTTACACAAAATAAAAATCAGTTCTTCAGCGGTCTTTATCCTCCCGTTTCAGAAGCGCAAAATTATCAGTCCACAAATAATTATAAGCGCAGCGGCGATATTTTATTCAGGGCTTCATACACATTCAATATAAACAACGGCCGGTTTAAAATTAAACCGGGTTTACTTCCGATATATCATCTTTCAAATGATAAATTTACCGATGGTGCAGGGATAGAGCAAAGCATAGAAGGTTCACAGGGTTTTACAATTAACGGTAACTTATTTTTGGTTTATTCTATTGATAGAAAGAATACGATCGAAATCAGTTTTGGCGCGCCAATGAAATCAAGAACATCACGACCCGACGGCTTGACAAGAAAATTTGCCGCTTCATTAGAATACAAAGTCAGTTTTTAGTAATTCCTGACATGTAATTATTTCACTTGACAATTTTAAACATATTTTTCATTTTACATACAGTCTGTATGTAAAATTATTTTTTACTTATTTAATATGAAAAGAACAAAAGAAGAAGCA
>JBHEKU010000264.1:0-11862 GCA_041859205.1 Ignavibacteria bacterium
CGAAAAACCAATTATCTTTTCTGCAATTCTTTTAAACACAGGAGCAGCCACTTTACCTCCGTAAAACTGTCCGCCTTTCGGATCATCCAATATTACCGTAATTAAAAACTGAGGATTATCAGCAGGGAAAAATCCTACAAAAGAACCTGTGTGCGAACCTGATGAATACTCACCGTTTACAATTCGCTGCGCCGTCCCTGTTTTACCTGCAATCTTAACTCCATCTATTTTTGCATCTGTTGCAGTTCCTGTTTCAACTACTCCAACCATTAATGTTGATAAAGTCTTAGCTGTGTTCTGAGAAATTATCTGACGTATTTCAACAGGATTATTTTCAAAAATTGTTTTTCCGTCTAAAGCTGTTTCTTTTTTTATTATGTATGGCTTTAGCAATACACCGTTGTTTGCTATTGCGGAATAAGCGCTTGAAAGCTGCAAAGCATTAATTAAAACTTCATATCCCATAGCCATATATGATAACGACACAGGAGAAAAATCAATTGGTCTTTTTAAAAGACCTCTGTTTTCTCCCGGCAGTTCAATTCCCGTGGAAATACCAAAGCCAAAATCTCTGGCATATTTATAAAATTTTTCCGGTCCTAACTGACCGGCTATTTTTGCAAACCCTATATTACTTGACTGCTCCAATGCTTTTTGAAAAGTCATACTTGAAGATGAATGTTCATCCTTTATAATTCCCCCGCTGGATAAAGTATATGAGCCGCCTTCAGTATTTATCAGACTCATCTTATCAATTATTTTCTCTTCCAATGAAGCAGCCGCAGTTACAATTTTAAATGTAGAGCCGGGTTCATAAACATCGCATACAACTTTATTTGTAAAACCTGCCGTATCAGCTATCTGAATGCTGTTGGGATCAAAAGAAGGATAAGACGACATTCCCAAAATTTCACCTGTCTTTACATTGGTAATAATTACTTTGCCGCCATGTGAATTTGTTTCTTTTACTCCTCTTTCAAGTTCTTCCTCTGCAAACTTCTGAATATTTATATCTAAAGTAAGAACAATGTTATTTCCGTTGACAGGCTCCTTCTTAGGAGTATCCATATTAGGTTTATATTGTCCCTTACCGTCTCTCTGCATTATCACAAAGCCGTCCTTGCCTGCAAGCTCGCTTTCCATTGACTGCTCTACTCCGCTAAGCCCTGTGCCTTCTACATTTGTATATCCCAATACCTGAGCAGCTAATCTGCCGTAATTATAAACACGCTTGGGTTCTTTAAGCACAATAAGACCTTCGAAGTCTGCGCTATCAAGCCCCTGTATATTAGCAACGTCTGCTTTTCTTTCTAAGTAAACAAATGATGTACTTTTATTTGTAAGCTTCGCAAGATATTCGTTTCTGTCTTTCTTAAAAATTCTTGCAAACATATTTGCAATAGAATCGGGCTTGGTAACCATCGTAGGGTCAACAGCAAAAGAATACTGAAGCGAATTGGATATAAGCACATTCATATTCCTATCATATACAAGACCGCGCGAGGGAGATATTTTTATTTTCTCTTCGTACTGTTTCCTTGCCGCAATCTTATACTTTGCAGAATTAATTATCTGTACATTAATTAATTTAAAAAGTATGATTGTGAAAATAAGAAGGAATACGAACGAAATAAAACCTACTTTCGCACGGAAGCTTGAACAATAACTCAGGAATTTTTTAAATGACTCCAATAAGGTAGATTATTTTTTAATACAATTCCGATTTATTTACTATAATTTTGTTTTTATCAGTGTAAGCACCTTCACGAACATCTATATTCAACTTTTCATTCGAAATAGATTTTATTCTTTCAAAGCTACTCAATCTTTCTATTTCTGTTCTAAGTATATCATTCGATTGCGAAGTTTTTTTTATCTCTTCCTTAATTGCATTATTCTTTGATGCGAGGGTATTAACATATATTATATTATTGATATAAAGCACAAGCAAAACGCAGATTACAGAAAATGCAATCAGCGTATTAAATAGCGAAAGTTTTTTTCTCTCTTTTGCTGCTTTATTTCTCATTGTAAATTTACATTAATTCTTTCGGCGCATCTTAACTTTGCGCTTCTTGCCCGCGAGTTTGATTTTATTTCCTGAAAGCCGGGCATTACTGATTTTTTTGTTAAAATTTTTAACTTGGGGGTTACATCTTCTTCATAAAACGGATTATCTGTTTTTCTGGAATTTGCCGACATCTCTCTGAAATAATTTTTTGTTATTCTATCTTCTAATGAATGATAAGAAACAACCACAAGTCTTCCGCCTTCATCAAGCATATCTAAAGAATCTTTCAGAACTTTTTTAAGATTATCCATTTCATTGTTTACTTCTATTCGTAAAGCCTGAAATATTTTTGATAAAAACTTTATTGTATTCTTTTTATCAATCTTGTATTCTTCTTCTATCAAGGTCACTAAATCAAAAGTCGTTCTGAATTTATTCACTTTTCTTCTTTCTATAATGGCATCTGCAAGCCTTCTCTCATTTCCGACTTCACCGTACTCTTCAAATATTCTTATCAGTTCTTCCTTTGAAGATGAGTTCAGTATCTCTGCCGCAGTCATGTTATCTTTTTTAAAAGCTCTCATATCCAGTTTTGTATCTTTCATGTAGCTGAAGCCTTCTTCATTTTCAAGCTGATGCGAAGAGAGACCAAGGTCAAGTACAAGTCCTGTGATTTTTTTTATTCCGTTTTGTAAAAGAACTGATTTTAAATCGGCAAAATTATTGTTAACAAATTTTACCTTATTACCGAACTTCTCTAATCTTTTCTTTGAGTACTCAAGCGCTTCCAGATCTTTATCAAAACTTACAAGCAAATCTCCATTACCAAGTTTATTAAGAATAGCTTCGGAGTATCCCCCGCCGCCCAGTGTTCCGTCAACAATTATTTGTTTTTCAAATTTATCATTGAAGAGATATTCTAAAACTTCATTTAAAAGAACAGGTGTATGGAAAAATTTATTTTCAGTTTCGTTTTTAGATTCCTCTTGCATTACAGTCGTATATCTATATTGAACTCCGAAATTTTTTCTGCCAGTTCATTATATTGCACAGGCTCTGCGCTTTCAAATTTTTCTTTTGTCTTCGGATTCCAGATTTCAAGACTCTCTATTGTACCAATGATTTCAATTTCTTTTTCAAAATTTGCAAACTGCATCAGCTGCGGTGGAATTAAAATTCTTCCCTGCGAATCTATCTCAACCTCATTTACATAAAATAAAATCTCACGCACAAATTTTCTGGCATTGTTCTGCATTGTATTCAATTGAAGAAGTCCGTTCATTACTTTTTCATCCCAGATATTTTTCGGATATAACTTTACACAGTCATCAATTCCTCTTGTTAAGATTAATTGATTGTTGCACTCAATAGGAATATTTTTCCTAAACTTCGCAGGAAGAATAAACCTTGATTTTACATCGAGACTGGTTTTTGAATACCCTTGAAACACTGTTAATTTTGCTTGATTTTAGGCGTTTTCATAGGAGGATTTGATACACCACTTTCCTCCACTTTGCTCCACCTGTATACAAAAATAGGCAAAATAAATGAAAAGTCAAATAAAATTATTATGCAGAAAAAAATTTATTTTTTAAGTGCTTGATATTTCTGCAATTTCTAATTCGCAGATTTTTTATGATGAGTGAGGTATGGATTTATAGCGTATTATAACTTATATTAAATGCCCATAAATAGAAAGGGCATAATTAGTTTTTATTGACTTAGTGGCTATAATCAACGGTTAAAAAAACAAATCGTATCTTTTGTTATAATTTTTTTCAGATTATAAGTTCCTTCCCAAAATTCGATTGAAACAGTGGCTCCATCTTTCTGTATGTTAATAGTATCTCCGTTTTTCTGATAAGTATAATTTTTTTTTATAAGTTTCCCGTGAAGGCATTCAATTTGAAAAACTTTTCTTTCAACATTTTCCCCATCTTGTGAATTCACAAAATACATATAATTATAGTAATCGAAAATAGGACATGGACCGTCAAACAGAACTATCTCGTTCTCATTTACTTCCATAATTTCTTTGATAACTGAATTAAAATATATCTCAATTTTGTTGTTATCAATTTTTCTAATTCTCATTGTAACAGATTCTCCATGCATAGTTGAGTTGAACTCTGCTCTTATATAACCTGCGGGAGAAATTGTAAAGCTGCACTCTTGAATGAAATCCTTTTCCTCAACCCGCTTAAAATATGTTTTCATATGGATTGATACTACCCTTTCGGAAAAAGTCTGAGAGTATAATTGAGTCTGAATATGTTCATCTCTCAAAAATAATTCACCTGTGAATGTTATTTTATTATCTTCCACAATCAGTTCTTTAATTCAATAAATGTATCTAAATTTTTGAACAAAAAAAAAGGCGGAACAAACGTCCCGCCTTTAATATGAATTACTATTTTATATCTTATGCTTTTACTTTTTCTTCGATTGTTTCTTCAACCTCTGCAGGAGCAGAAATTTTCTCAGAGAAAGAATGCTTATTAGATACAACTAAGTCTTTATATTTTCTTAGTCCTGTACCGGCAGGAATTAACTGACCGATAATAACGTTTTCTTTCAGTCCTAATAAGTGGTCAACTTTTCCTTTGATAGATGCATCTGTAAGAACTTTAGTTGTTTCCTGGAACGATGCAGCGGAGATAAAGCTGTCCGTAGTAAGCGAGGTTTGTGTAATACCAAGCAATACAGGTTCTGCAGTTGCAGGCATTGCCTCTCTTGTTTTTACTACAGCTTTTTCTTTTTTCTTAAGTGCAGCATTTATTTCTTTCAGATCTTTTTTGTTCATTAGCTGTCCTAAGTAAACTTCCTTGCTGTCGCCGTTTTCAGTAACAACAACCATTCCTTTTAAGCCTTCGTTTTCGTCACCGAATACATTCTTATGAATAACATCACCTTCAAGAATTCTTGTATCACCCGGGTCAGTAACTTTAACTTTTTGCAGCATCTGACGAACAATAACTTCGATGTGCTTATCATTAATTTTTACACCCTGAATTCTATAAACTTCCTGAATTTCGTTTACAAGATATTCCTGAACTTCAGCAACACCTTTGATCTTAAGAATATCAACCGGATCGTAAGCGCCGCCTGTAAGCTGCTCGCCTGCTTTCACGATATCACCGTGTCTTACAAGAATATGTTTTCCAATCGGGATTTTATAATCACGTGATTCAGCACCATCAAGCGAAACAATTTTCAGCTCTCTGCTACCTCTTGTGATTTTACCGATTTCAACTTTACCGTCGATTTCAGCAATCTTCGCAGGATCGTTAGGGCTTCTTGCTTCGAATAACTCAGTTACTCTTGGCAGACCACCTGTAATATCACGAGTCTTACCGGAATCTTTTGGAATCTTAACAATAATTGTACCTGCTTTTACTTCTTCGCCGTCATTGACAAGCAAGTTAGCTTTTACAGGAATCAAGTATGTTGAAAGAAGTTTTTCGCTCTTAGAACTCTTGATTTGCAAAGTTGGTGATTTTGTTTTATCTCTTGATTCAATAACGATTTTCTGATAGTGACCTGTTTGATCATCTCTTACCTGTTCATATTGTTTTCCTTCTTGTAAATCTGAGTATGCAATTATACCATCATCTTCTGCAACGATAACTGTGTTGTATGGGTCACTTTCGTAAAGGATAGTGTTCTTCTTCACTTCATCTTTATTGCGAACCATTAACACCGCACCGTAAGGCACTGCATATCTGGATAGCTGATTATTGTGACTGTCAAGAATTACAATAAATCCGTTTCTGCTAAGTGATACCAATGAAGTTCCTGCAACACCTTTATATTCAACAAGCTTTAAGTTTTCAAACTTAACTTTACCGTCGAACTTAGTTGGTGTTTGTGATTGAGTAATAATCTTAGAAGCAGTACCACCAATGTGGAATGTTCTAAGTGTAAGCTGTGTTCCCGGCTCACCGATTGACTGCGCTGCAATAATACCTACTGCTTCACCTACTTCAACCATTTTACCGGTTGCAAGATTTCTGCCGTAACATTTTACGCAAACACCTCTCTTGGTTTCGCATGTTAACACTGAACGGATTTCAACGCCTGTTATCGGAGACTCTTCAATTAAGTCAGCGATTTCTTCTGTGATTTCCTGTCCTGCTTTTACCAATACTTCATTGTTTATCGGATTGATAACATCGTGCGCAACTACTCTTCCTAATATTCTTTCTTTCAACGGCTCTTTAATTTCTTCACCGTCTTTTAATGCTTCAGTATATACACCTCTTTGTGTTCCGCAATCAATTTCATTTATGATAACATCCTGTGCAACGTCAACAAGTCTTCTTGTTAAGTATCCTGCGTCAGCAGTTTTTAACGCTGTATCAGCAAGACCTTTTCTCGCTCCGTGAGTTGAAATAAAGTACTCAAGGATTGAAAGACCTTCTTTGAAGTTTGCGATAATCGGGTTCTCGATGATTTCACCTGCTTGTCCTGTTAAGGATTTCTGCGGCTTCTGCATAAGACCTCTCATACCTGCAAGCTGTGACACCTGCTCTACCGAACCTCTAGCGCCGGAGTCAATCATCATGTGTAATGAGTTGAAACCGTTCTTGGAGCGTTTCAGATTGAACATGAGTTCGTTTCTGATATGGTCACGAACGTGCGTCCAGATATCGATAACTTTGTTGTATCTTTCGTTTTCAGAAATGATACCTCTTTGTTTCGATTTTTCAATTGTCTCTACTCTCTTATAAGCATCTTCAATTATCTTTGTTTTTGTTTCCGGTACTTCGATGTCATCGATATTTACAGATAGACCGCCCATTGTTGCAAACTTGAATCCTACTTCTTTTAATTTATCTAAGAAGATAGCTGTTTCAAGGTTACCAACGGTTTTGTAAATATTGCCGATGATTTCAATAATTTTTTTCTTCTTGAGCAAATCATTGATGTACGGCATTCCTTCAGGAACGATTTCATTGAATATAACTCTACCTGTAGTAGTGTCAATAATTTTTCCTTTAATTCTTACTTTTATCTGTGCGTGAAGTCCTAATTTTTTCGATTCATAAGCCATCTTAACTTCCATCGGTGAAGAGAACATTTTTCCATGGCCAACATCATCAGCTAATTCTTTTGTCAGATAGTAAGCGCCTAAAATTAATTCCTGATTAGGAATACATGTAGGATTACCGTGCTGAGGTGAAAGAATATTGTGTGATGAAAGCATTAAGATAGATGCTTCCAGCTGTGCTTCTGATGAAAGAGGTACGTGAACTGCCATCTGGTCACCGTCAAAGTCAGCATTGAATGCGATACAAACAAACGGATGAAGTCTGATAGCTTTACCTTCTACAAGTACCGGCTGGAAAGCCTGAATACTAAGTCTGTGAAGAGTTGGAGCTCTGTTCAATAATACAGGATGTCCGTCGATAACGTTTTCAAGGATGTCCCATACTTCCGGTGTTCTTTTATCGATTAATTTCTTTGCGCTTTTTACAGTCTTTACATAGTCTCTGTCAATAAGTCTTCTGATAACGAAAGGCTTGAATAATTCCAAAGCCATATCTTTTGGAAGACCGCACTGATGAAGTTTCAATTCAGGACCTACAACGATAACCGAACGACCTGAATAGTCAACACGTTTACCAAGTAAGTTTTGTCGGAATCTTCCTTGCTTTCCTTTTAATATATCCGATAAAGATTTTAATGCTCTGTTCTCGGATTTAACTGCAGTCACTCTTCTTGAGTTATCAAGTAAAGCGTCAACAGCTTCCTGAAGCATTCTTTTTTCGTTTCTTAAAATTACTTCCGGAGCTTTGATGTCCAGAAGTCTTTTTAATCTGTTGTTTCTGATTATAACTCTTCTGTATAAATCGTTAAGATCGGAGGTAGCAAATCTACCGCCTTCTAACGGCACCAATGGACGAAGTTCCGGCGGAATCACAGGGATTACATCAAGAACCATCCATTCAGGTCTGTTAGGCTTGGCATTTTCTTTCGGTCTGAAAGCTTCAAGCACTCTTAATCTTTTTATATTTTCAGCTTTCTTTAAAGCTGAAGGGTCTTCTTTTAATTCCTGTCTTAGTCGTGAAATATCTTCAATGATATTTACTCTTCTCAACAATTCTTTTATAGCATCGCCGCCCTGTCCGTAAACAAATTTCTTAGGATTATCATCGTCTAAATTTCTTTCTTCATCTGTAAGTTTATCCAAAGCATCGTTCAACTCTTCTTCACTGATCAGCTGCTGCTTTTTAAAGCCGGTGTTTCCGACATTAATTACAACGTAGCTTTCATAGTAAATGATTCTTTCAAGGTCTTTCGATGAAAGTCCGAGAACGTGACCGATTTTTGACGGAAGTGAACGGAAGAACCAGATGTGAACAACAGGAACGCACAATGTAATGTGTCCCATTCTTTCTCTTCTTACGCTCTTAAGATTTACTTCAACACCGCATCTATCGCAGACTATTCCTTTGTATCTGATGCCTTTGTATTTTCCGCAGTGACATTCCCAGTCCCTGACAGGACCGAAGATTTTCTCACAGAACAAACCGTCTTTATCCGGTTTGAAAGTTCTGTAGTTAATTGTTTCCGGTTTTAATACTTCACCAAATGATTTAGAAATTATAGCATCGGTAGAGGATAAATTGATTGAGATTTTGGTAAATCTTTTTCTTTTGAATTCCGGTTTAAAAGCCATTTTATAGTTACCTCTTTTTAAATTTTGTTTGACGAAGCAGACACATTATCTGCTGAATTTACTTTACTATTCCGGTACGATATCTAAGCATAATCCCTGTAACTCTTTCATCAATACATTGAAGGATTCCGGAACACCTGCTTCAGGCAGGTTATCCCCTTTAATGATTGCTTCATATACTCTGCTTCTTCCGTTAACATCATCGGATTTATATGTGAGCATTTCCTGTAATACGTGCGATGCGCCGTATCCTTGTAATGCCCAGCACTCCATCTCTCCGAATCTCTGACCGCCGAACTGTGCTTTACCGCCAAGTGGCTGCTGAGTAATAAGTGAGTATGGCCCGATAGACCTTGCGTGAATCTTATCATCAACTAAGTGAGAAAGTTTCAGCATATAAATTTGTCCGCACGTTACTTCCTGGTCAAATCTTTCGCCTGTTCTTCCGTCATATAAATATGTTCTTGAGTTGGCTGATAGTCCTGCTTTAACTAATATTTCCTGAATCTGCTCTACAGATGCGCCGTCAAAAATAGGTGTAGCGAACTTCACGCCCATTAATTTTGCTGCCCATCCTAAAGCTGTTTCATATAGCTGTCCAAGATTCATTCTCGATGGAACACCAAGCGGATTCAACACGATATCTACAGGTGTGCCGTCAGGTAAGAATGGCATATCTTCCGGCGGTACGATTTTAGAAACAACACCTTTATTACCGTGTCGTCCTGCCATCTTATCACCTACTGATAATTTTCTTTTCTTGGCAACATATACTTTAGCAAGTTTTACTACACCGGTTGGCAATTCATCGCCGAGTGTAACTTTTACTTTTAATCTCTTATATCTTTCTTCTATCTCGTTGAACTTGTATGTATAGTTCTTGTAGATATCAGGAATAAGAGCTGCTGCTTTTTTATTAGATGTCCATTCGTTATCATAATCAAAATTATTTACATCGAATCCTTTGTTATCAACTAAGTCAACAAATGTATCTCTCTTGAAGGCATAGCCTGCTTTGAAAATTACATTGCCTTTTTTATCTCTTACAGTTGATGCTTCTTTATCTTCAAGTAAGATTCCGAGTTTTTCAGCATACTTTACATTCAGGTCTTTTATTTCTTTCTTTCTGTCTGCTTCGTATTTATCAATTTTCTTTTTCTCTTCGCGTTTGCTTTCTGTATCTCTTGTCTTTCTTGAGAATAATTTTTTATTGATAACTATTCCTTTTAATCCCGGAGTAGCTTTCAATGATGCATCTTTTACGTCACCGGCTTTATCACCGAAGATAGCTCTTAAAAGTTTTTCTTCAGGTGTAGGTTCTGTTTCACCCTTAGGTGTTACTTTACCAATGAGGATGTCGCCTTCTTTTACTTCAGCACCTATTCTTACTATACCGTTTTCATCTAAGTCTTTTGTTGCTTCTTCACTTACGTTCGGAATTTCTTTTGTAAGTTCTTCTTCACCTCTTTTAGTATCTCTTACTTCTAGTGAGAACTCTTCGATGTGAATAGAAGTGTAAATATCTTCAGAAACTACTTTTTCACTGATAACAATAGCATCTTCAAAGTTGTAACCGTTCCAGGGCATAAATGCTACAAGAACGTTTCTTCCAAGTGCAAGCTCACCGTGCTGTGTTGATGAACCGTCAGCAAGGATATCACCTTTTTTAACTTTTTGACCTTCGAATACTCTTGGTCTCTGGTTAATTGAGGTATCCTGGTTAGTTCTTAAGAATTTAACCAGCTGATGCTCTACAACTCTCTTATCATCAAAGCTTAATAAATTTTCTTCACTGTCTTCTCTTATGTTATATCTTACGATTATTCTGTCGCCTGTTACTGATTCAACAACGCCGTCTGCTTCAGCAGTTATCATTGTTCTTGAATCTCTTGCAACTATCTCTTCGAATCCTGTTCCTACTAACGGTGCTTCAGGTCTGAGCAAAGGCACAGCCTGACGCTGCATATTACTACCCATCAGCGCTCTGTTAGCATCATCATGCTCTAAGAATGGAATCAATGCTGCTGCAGCAGATACAATCTGATTTGTAGCAACATCCATATAGTCAACTTCTTCAGGTTTTAATACCGGGAAGTCACCTTTATTTCTTGATTTCACTTTAGCGTTTACGAAGTCACCATTGTTTTTTACGCCTTCATTAGCCTGAGCAATTTTATACATATCTTCTTTTTCAGCAGATAGATATTCAATCTCAGTTGTTACTTTTGAATTTGTAACTTTTCTGTATGGTGTTTCGATGAAGCCAAGTTCATTTACTCTTGAGTGAATACGCAATGAAGAGATAAGACCGATGTTCGGACCTTCCGGTGTTTCAATCGGGCAAAGTCTGCCGTAGTGTGTATAGTGAACGTCACGAACTTCAAAGCCTGCTCTTTCTCTCGAAAGACCGCCTGGTCCAAGAGCACTGATTCTTCTCTTATGGGTCATTTCCGATAACGGATTTGTTTGATCCATAAACTGAGAAAGCTGCGATGTTCCGAAGAACGATGCAAGCGCGCTTGTAATAGGACGTGAGCTTATCAGTTTCGATGGAGTTAAATTCTCTTCGTCGTGAATGCTCATTTTGTCTCTGATAGTTCTTCCCATTCTAGAAAGTCCAAGTGCGAACTGTGATGCTAATTGCTCAGCAACTGTTCTTACTCTTCTGTTTCCAAGGTGGTCGATATCATCCACTTCTTTTCTGTTATCAACTAAGTCTCTTATGTATTCAATAATAGATACGATATCTTCTTTTGTAAGGATCGTAATATGGTCATCAATATTTAAACCGAGTTTGTAATTTATTTTGTATCGTCCTACATTTCCTAAATCATATTTCTTCGGATTGAAGAATAATTTTTCAATGTAAGATTTTGCACTTTCAGCTTCGCTTTCAGACATGGATACGTCTGATTTTCTTCTTCTTCCTTCTGGTTTATCTTCATCAACTACTTTTTCTACTAAGCTGTCGCTTTCCTCATCATCGCTGATAATAGTATTATATATAATTTTTTCTCCCTCTGTAGGGTCTGCCTTTAAGAGAGGAATATTTTTTAATTTTGAATGAACTATTAAATTTAAATGGTCTTCATTTAATTTAGAGTTCGCGGGAATTCCTAAATCGTCACCTGTATTTTTATCGATAACATTCTCCAATACAATTCTATCC
>JBHEKU010000341.1:0-15555 GCA_041859205.1 Ignavibacteria bacterium
TCTGCCTTTAAGAGAGGAATATTTTTTAATTTTGAATGAACTATTAAATTTAAATGGTCTTCATTTAATTTAGAGTTCGCGGGAATTCCTAAATCG
Organism: Ignavibacteria bacterium; assembly: GCA_041859205.1. GTDB lineage: Bacteria > Bacteroidota > Ignavibacteria > Tepidaquicellales > Tepidaquicellaceae > JAFDZO01. The sequence continues at coordinate 97 of JBHEKU010000341.1, forward strand.
TCACCTGTATTTTTATCGATAACATTCTCCAATACAATTCTATCCATGTAATCTGCATAGTTTGCATCGGTGATATTTGCATATTCAACTAAGTTGAAAAGTTCAAGCATCTTTGAATGCTCGTTTAATCCGAGGGCTTTTAATAAAGTCGAGAAATAGAATTTCTTTTTTCTATCGATATATGCGAATAATAAGTCATTGATATCAGTTGTAAATTCAACCCATGAACCTTTGTAAGGAATTACCCTTGCAGAATATAACTTTGTTCCGTTCGCATGGACAGATTCACTGAATACTACACCCGGTGATCTGTGAAGCTGGCTGACGATAACGCGCTCAGCTCCGTTAATAATAAACGAACCTCTGTGAGTCATATACGGTAAATTACCGAGGTAAACTTCCTGCTCGATAAAATAAGTATAATCTTTTGCAGAAGCTGTCGGCTTGGTCGAGAGACGCAGTTTTGCTTTAACAGGAACAGCATAGGTTAACCCCTGCTCCTGACACTCTATCATATTATATGGCGGTTTCTCGATATTGTACTCGATAAACTCCAATAATGCTGTCTCACGTGAATCAGAAACCGGAAAATTATCCTCGAATACTTTCTGAAGCCCGACTGATTTTCTTCGGCTAACTGGAACATCTTCCTGAAGAAAATCTTTGTATGACTGCACCTGAACATTCAAAAGATCCGGCGGATCACTTTGAAGGTCCATTTTTGAAAATGTTAATCTGTTGTTCTTATGATTTAAAGGTCTGACGTTGAGATCTTTATAATCCATCTGGTTTTTTCCTCCGGATATAATTAGCAAATAATCCCGGCATGGTATTTACCGGGATTACTTGTGTTTAAATTTTTATTGTGAATGAACTAAAAAATTAATGGAACTAAATTATTTAATTTCTACTTTAGCACCGGCAGCTTCTAATTCGCCTTTTAATTTTTCAGCATCTGCTTTAGAGATGTTTTCTTTAACAGGTTTTGGAGCACTTTCAACTAAAGCTTTTGCTTCTGTTAAGCCTAAGCCTGAAGCATTTTTAACTGCTTTAATTACGTTGATTTTTTGTGCACCTGCTTCTACTAACATTACTGTGAATTCGGTTTGCTCTTCAGCTGCTGCTGCAGGAGCACCTGCTGCCGGACCTGCCATCATCATTGGAGCTGCTGCGGTCACGCCAAATTTTTCTTCTAATGCTTTTTTAAGTTCTGAAGCTTCTAAAAGTGTTAAAGCTTCAATTTTTTCTACTAATTCTGCTACTTTAGACATTTTATTTTTATTCTTTAAATTTTAAAATTGGTTGTGCGTTTTATTTTTCAATAATTCGCGGGATAAAACTTAAGCTGCTTTTTTCTTCGCTGCTTCTTCAATAACGCTTGCAAGATCTCTCATTACTGCATTGATAGAACCGACTATACCTGATACCGGAGCATCTAAGCTGCTAAGTATCGCGGAAATAAGTTCAGGTTTGCTTTGCAATGCTGCAATTTGATTCAATGAATTATCACCATAGATCTCATTCTCAATTACTGCGAGTTTAAGTCTTGGCTTTTCAATTTTATCAAAATGCTTTTTAAGAATTTTCGCCGGTTCAACAGGATCAGCTCCGGCAAATATAATACCGGTAGTTCCTTTTAAAGACGGTGAAATTTTTTCTTTATGAGAGGAATACTTCTGCGAGTCGGTTAGAGCTCTGTTTACAAGTGTATTCTTTACAACTTTGTAGATGATACCGGATTTTTTGAAATCTTTGCGAAGCAAGTTAACCTGTTCTACCGTTATTCCGGCAAAGTCAGTTAAATATATCGCAGAAGAATTATCCAACATCTCAAGAATCTCACCTTGTAACTCGGCTTTTTGATCTCTATTCATTCTCTCTTTTGGTGTTTTAAGATTTTTTTAAATGTAGAAGCATTTAAAAAGGTAAAATAAGCTAATCTCCTCACAAAGAGATTAACTGAGTGCGTAAACTTTTATTTTGTATTATTTGTACAAATAAAGCAGCCCGATAAAAAAACGATTTTTATCGGGTGCATAAATTTTTCGGTATTGTTAACTTTATTAGAAATGTTAAACTATAAAATTAAGCTGCAACTTTCATTTCATTTAAAGCTCTGTCAACTTTTACGCCGGGACCCATTGTTGAAGAGACAGTGATGCTCTTTATATAGGTGCCTTTTGCTGCTGACGGCTTTAATTTGATAATTGTATTTAAGAAAGTTACGATGTTTTCTTTCAATTTGTTATTATCGAATGATAATTTTCCGATAATAGAGTGCACTATTCCTGTTTTATCTACTCTGAAATCAATCTTACCTGCTTTTACTTCTTTTACAGCGGTAGCAACATCCATTGTAACAGTTCCGCTCTTAGGATTCGGCATTAAGCCTCTTGGTCCTAAAATCTTAGCAATCTTTCCGAGTTCCATCATTGAGTCAGGTGTAGAAATAATTACGTCCACATCTGTCCATCCATCAGCGATTTTCTTTAAATAGTCATCAAAACCGTAAAAATCGGCTCCTGCATTCTTTGCATCTTCCTGTTTATCCGGGCTCTTTGCAATTACTAACACTCTTACACTTTTTCCCGTTCCATTAGGTAGAGAAACTGTGCCTCTTACAACCTGATCAGCGTGTTTTGGGTCAACGCCTAATCTTACTGCAATATCAACTGATTCGTCGAACTTTGCAGATTTTGCTTTTTTCAATAATTCAACAGCGTCCGCGATGTTATACTCTTTGGATACGTCAATCTTTGAATTGTCTTTTTGTCTTTTTGTAAGTTTCATTTGTTTTTCGGTTTTTAAAATTAACCTTCCACAGTTATACCCATACTACGGGCAGTGCCTTTTACAAGGTTTATAGCCGACTCAAGTGTGGTAGCATTGAAATCAGGCATTTTTGTTTCAGCAATTTCTGTTACTTGCGCTAACGTAACTTTGCCAACTTTATTTTTATTTGGAACTCCTGAACCTTTTTCAATACCCGCTGCTTTTATAAGCAAGGTTGCTGCCGGTGGAGTTTTTGTTATAAATGTAAATGATTTATCCGAGAATACTGTTATTACTACCGGAATTATTAATCCTTTTTTATCCTGGGTTCTTGCATTAAACTGTTTGCAAAATTCCATACCGTTTACACCTCTTTGACCAAGTGCAGGACCAACGGGAGGAGCCATTGTTGCGCCGCCTGCCGGAATTTGTAATTTAACGAAACCTGTTATTTTTTTTGCCATGTTATTATATTATTAAACTCTTATGAATCTCTTTTATTCTCTTTCAATTTGGGTAAGTTCAAGCTCAATCGGAGTCTTTCTTCCGAATATACTTACCATAACTTTGACCTTCATTTTCTCAGGATTTATCTCTAAGATGTTTCCGTTGAAATTATTGAATGGTCCGCTTGTTACTTTAACAGCATCACCAACATTAAAGTTAATATCGATTTTCTCTGTTGCACTTTCTTCAGAAAGCAATGCCTGAATTCTTTTTACTTCAGCAGCGCTTAAAGGAATAGCCTCAAGCTTCTTCCCTTTTTTAACACCTACCATGTTAATAATTGACGGAGTCTTGGCAATAAAATCTCTGATGTTATCATTCAAATCAGCATTAATAAGGATATAGCCGGGAAGAAAATTTTTAAGCTTAATTTTTTTCTTTCCGTTTTTTACTTCATATACTTTTTCGTAAGGAATTACTACGTGCTTTATTCTTTCTTCTAATCCTTCTGCTCTTATTTCGTTCTCAAGATAAAGCTTTACTTTATTCTCGTGACCGGAAACAATTCTTACAGCATACCATTTATATGGGCTATTAGCATCATCTTCGATAAGCGCAGGAGTTTCAGCAGTCTCGTCTTTTTGTTCTTCGATATTTACGTTTTCTTCTGTCATTATTGTGCAGGAGTACTAAAAATTAATGCTAAACCTTTGCTGATAGCCTGGTCAATTCCCCATACGAATACAGCGGAAATAACCATCGTTACCAATACAATAATTGTTGAACCTCTCAGCTCTGATTTTTTTGGCCAGGAAACTTTTTTCATTTCCTTTACCATGTCTTCGAAAAAACCTACAATTTTTTCTTTCATTTTCGTTATCTAGTTTTTATTGCTAGTTTGTTAGACCGGGCACGGGAGGAGGGACTCGAACCCCCAACCAACGGTTTTGGAGACCGCTACTCTACCAATTGAGCTACACCCGTATAAAATTACTTGGTTTCTTTGTGAAGGATGTGCTGCTTAGTCCACTTGCAATACTTCTTCATTTCAAGTCTTTCTTTCGTGTTGTTTCTGTTTTTAGTTGTAACGTAAACTGATTTTCCTTTATTAGGACCTTCAGCGCTTACCAACTTAATTTTTATTCTTGCACCTTCTTTTGCCATGATGAATTAATTGTTATCTTTTTTCTAAACCTCTCTTGAGTGTAATTGGAGGGAGTAGTATGTTAAAAACTTGTTTGAGATGATGATCCCGCTTTAGCGGGATGACCTCTTACAAAAACCTTTGAATGTTTTTAGATTTCTTTATCTCTACTTCTCGTAAAATTGCTTTTGACCGAGTTTCAAATTCCTCAACTTTGACCAATTTCCAAGGTTTAAACTTTGCAGTATATTTTGAAAAATTCGAATTGTGATAAAGAATTCGTTTACTAACATCCTTCGTTTGACCGACATAATATTTTCCGGTCATTTCGCTCTGAATTATGTAAACATAAAACATCTTGAGCGGGAGACGAGACTCGAACTCGCGACCAACAGCTTGGAAGGCTGTGACTCTACCAACTGAGTTACTCCCGCATTTAAACTTTTAGGATCAGCGACCAATCCCGCTTTAGCGGGATGACTTACTACCAACTGAGTTACTCCCGCATAAACTTCCGAAAATCTTCTTTTTAAAGAACTCTTGAGCTGATGACCGGGATTGAACCGGTGACCTCTTCCTTACCAATGAAGTGCTCTACCAACTGAGCTACATCAGCATGTTAACTTAAAACTTTCTTGAGAGGGTTTTGCTCAAGTTAAACTCGTAGAACAGAATGAAGAAACCAATTCAATCAGGATTTTTCGCTCTGAGTAGTTAAAAATTTGAACCAAATTTAAAGGACTTTTTACCCTTTTTACCAATGAAAATTGTGGGTAGGGAAGGATTCGAACCTCCGAAGACCTAAGTCGACAGATTTACAGTCTGTTGCGTTTGACCGCTTCGCTACCTACCCAAACTTTTTGGACGTATTTTTGGCAAAACTTTAAAATAGGAAGAATCTGAAAATTAATCAATACAATTCTTTGTATTTATTGATGATTTTATTAAGTTCAGGAATGGTAACTCATTACTATAATTTTACAATACTTAATCTTTAAATGCAAGTCTAACTTTAGAGTTTAAGCTTCAAATTCAGCACACTATCGGCTTTTTCTTTCTGCGTTTTTAAATATCTAAGTCTTTGCATCATAGTTTCCTTATCAGTTGGAAACCCTGTATCACTGCTTGCTTCCCTGCTCACCTGCTCAAAATACGGCATTGAATAATCCTCGCCTTCATCACCGACGTTCAAATATCCCTTATCAGTACATGTAAAATTTACCAATTCCCCTGTTTTATATTTTTTACCGTCCGTTACTTTTACTACAAACATCTTTTCAGGATTAACCGTTTTTATGGAATACAAATCCGGTTTTAACATCTCATTCACTATTCCAAAAATATCAGTCTGACTCTTATTTGAACTTCCTCCGGAATATTTCAACTTATCCATTGTCTCATCTATTTCCTTATCTATGCTTTTCAGTTTGCCAAGGAATGAAATCTTTTTGTTTAAAATTCCAATATTATCCTTCACTACATTAAATTCCTTCATAAACGCTTCACCCGGAAAATAATCTATTAACTTCAGCGCATTATCAAGCTCATCTTTTGCTTCAGGAAATTTTCCCTGAGAATTCAGTTTCTTCGACATCGCAATTTTACTTCCAAGTTCGCTTTCGGCATTATCATAGATATTTTTATATAGGTCTTCGACCGATTTTGAATCCTTCACCTGCGAAATTTTACCGTAATACCTGAGCGCATTTCTCCAGTCAGTATCTAAAATTTTTGTAGCTAATGCATATGAGAGTAAATTAACTTTCTCGACTGCCTTATCATATAAATGTCCCTCCCTGTTCTTCTGTGCAAATTTTTCATAGCGCTCTATTGCCACCTCCATTGAACGAATATCGTTGAATGATTCGTTCTTTTGTATTTCAGCAAACTCCCTGTCATCTTCAAGATAATAAAAATAATAAAAAGCAAAACCGCAGGCGCTAAAAATCAAGAGGAGTAAAAATGTTATTACTGACTTACGAATAGCTGCGCTTCTCCTCTCCTCGGGAATTTTCTGGCTCAAAATTTCAAGCTTCGTATTTACAACGTTTTTTTCATCTTCATCACAATACTGCAATGAATTCTTATAAAAAACTTCAGCGCTCCCGTAATCCTTATCAAACATTGCATTATCGCCCCCTTCAAGCAGTTTATGTTTATTGTTTATGAGCGATACTGCTTTATTATATAAAACTTTAAGCTCAGTGCTTGAATCATCCGTTCGTAAATACTTTCTTGCAATTGTTAACGCTTCAGCATATTTATTCTGATTAATTAAAAACTCTACGTTTACTAAAGTATCCCTTATATTAATTTCATAGGAGTGTGCAGCCTTATGATTGCATCCGTAAACAGCGCATCCGTTATTTTCAAACCAGCAGTCTTTATGATATGGGGAATTACACGAAGGGCAGAAAAATAATTCATCTGCATTCTTGACAGGTGTCTGGCAATATGAGCAAACTTCTTTTACCAATTATATATTGAAAGATTTTTTGTTTTAGATATTAATTTTATGAAAGAACATAAAATCAAATGCCTTGTATAGAAGTAGAACACCAAGAAATATTAAAAAAATCCCTGTGAACAGATTTAACTTATTTAGGGTAGCGGGTTTTATTTTATGAGAGTTTGTAGATACAAATCTTCCTAACAGATAGAACCATCCGGTAGTTCCGGCAAGAACTCCGATTGCAAACAACAATCCCGAAACAAATGAATCGTCAATAACTCCGAATCCTTTTAAATAACCGACAATTGCAAACCATGAAGCAGGAAGCGTGACGGATGAAAGACAAAGTAAAACTCCGGCTATGAAATCAGCAAATAGTCCTGTTCTTTGTTCTTCAAGTTTTTTAGTGTGGAGAATTTTATTTAGTCCGTGTTCAGTTCTGTGCAGTCTTTCTTCAGCTTGTTTAGAGCGTTTGGATATTTCTTCCGAGGAACCGACTTCCATTGCTCCTGCAATATCCACATTCTTAGTCCGCATTATCTTTATTCCGTAGATAAACACAACAGCGCATCCTAAAAGAGTTAAGGCAACACTGAATACCTGCTGATTATCAACAAAAAAATTATCAACAGCATCAGGAAGAAAATTTGTGAGGATGGTAACTCCGCCGTATGCAATTAAGATATATAGCATATCCATAAATCCGGCTCCGGCACCGATTGCAACAGCGCCTCTGACGTCTTTTTTAAGTCCGCGTTCAAGAATTGCAAAGTAGGTAGGACCTAAAGGCGGTATCGATATTATGAAACCCGTAACTAATCCGGCAAGTAAGCTTAGAATCAAAATATATGTATTTTATTTTACAGGTTTCAAGTTACCTATTGAGGCTTAGATATTCAATGAAAACAGGTTCGTGTAATAAGGTAGGAATTTATACTTTTAAAAGTAAAAGCTTTTTTTATATTCAATTGATGATAATCAGAAAATTCATATTGATATTACTGCTGGCTTTTACTCTAAACCTCGGAGTCCAAAGTTCAAGGGTTTTAAGTAATTCATCCCGTCATGTAATTGAGAGTATTATTGAAAAGAATTTTACAAAAGATAATGAAGAATTTATAAAGGAAGTTGAGAAGAAAAGATTTTCTGAAATGATAAAGCTGTACATTCAAATTTTGGAAAAAAATAAGCGTTTCAAGTACTTCAACACCTCATAACTCATAACTCATAACTGTAAGTTTGGTAATCTTCCTCTTCCCTTTACGCGTATTATCGGGAAGAGGAAAAAAAGATTATGTGTGTTTATGTAATCGATATACAATTATACTAAATCGAGTTTAACAAAACTTCCTCCCAATATTTTCTTATCGTTAACATTTAACCACTTGTTCAAAATTTCTGCGTAAATATTTCTGAAATCAATTTCATATTTCAGGTCGCCGTTATCTAAATTCGTTAAGTCAGGCGCAGGGTTATAAAATCCGGGCTTCTTCAGATTACCGTTAATCACAAAAATATTATTTGCCGTTCCGTGGTCAGTTCCTCCGCTTGCATTTTGTTTTACCCTTCTGCCGAATTCGGAAAACGTCATTATAAATACATCGTTCAGCTTATCGTTGCCTTTCAAGTCTTCTGTGAAAGAATACAATCCTTCTGAAAGCTGCTCCAGTAAATTTTCCTGCTTCCCCGTCTGATTTATATGTGTATCGAATCCTCCCAGCGAAACATAAAACACCTGAGTATCTATTCCCGATACAATAAGCTCGGCAATAGTTTTCAGATTATTTGCAAACTGTCCTTTGGGATACTCTATTTTTGATTTATAAATTTTTGAAGTCTTATAAACATACTCTGCACTGCTTGTCGCTTCCACAATTGTTTTATACAGGTAAGCTACGTTCTCGTCATTCTGTCCTTGATGTTTATTTGCTTCTGCAACATCACCGAAATATTTTTCAGAGGTGCTCATAAAAAATCGTTCGGGATTTTCAACTGCTATTCCGTTATACTTATCCCCTTTCAATGCTAAGCTTAATGTATCACTTACTTCAATTGCATTGTAAGGATTTTTGCAGTCGGGACATTCTGAATCCAGATATCTTCCTATCCAGCCTGAAGTAGTATACTTATCCGAGTCAGATGCGCTCTGCCATATATCCATGCTACGGAAGTGCGAGCGGTCGGGATTAGGATAACCGACATTATTTATTATCGATAAGTATCCGTTTTCATACAAAGATTTAAACTTCGGCATTGCCGGATTAAATCCCAGCTCGTCCGTTATCTTCAATACGTCTTTCTCTTTTATTGCTATGGAATTTCTCGATGAATAATAAATATCATTCTTGAACGGAATAACCGTATTCAGTCCGTCGTTCCCTCCGGAGAGCTGCACTATCACAAGCTTCTTCGCTCCGCTTGCCGTGAACTTATCCATAATTTCCTTTGCCTGCAGCGGCTTGATGAAACTTGGAATCATCATAGATGCCGAAGCCAGTGCGGAAAACTTAAAAAAATCTCTTCTTGATACTTTAGCCATATTGTTGTGGGGTTAATTATTTTTAACAGAGTTGATACTCAGGCAATGACATCAGCCTCATTATCAGACTCTCAATATAATTTTCTTTTGATGAAATATCGGAGTAAGTTAAAGCTAGTTTTTTTGTATTGGTGTTAATATCTTTTTGCAAAACGAATTCAGATAAATTATTGACAAGCTCTTCCTTATCATACCTGCCGAATGTTGTGAAGTAATCGTTTAGATTTATATTCGTCCTTACCTGCTTAAAATATTTCCTCTCTTTGTTATCATTCTTACTCTTCTTTTGCTTCTGCATGTTTGCAGCTTCATCCTTCATACTAACTTCATCCATATTCTTTTCATCGGGCATATCTTTATAGGAGAATTCAAGCTCAGATGATTTAAACAATACTTCGGGCAGCTTCATCCTGAACATCAGCGAAGAGGTATCGATCCAGTTTTTCCCCCCGGGCCAGCCCGCCACATTAGGCGGATTTAACAGCATCTGGCCCATAGACTTTTCCATAAACACAATCGGTAAATCGTTTTCGAACTTCACATTAAAAACTCTCATCATTCCCGAAATCAATTCCGTGGGGGATTTTATTTTCGCTCCTATATTTCTTTCATCGTAAAACCGGTCAGATGTGAAAACGTTTTTCATAAGTTTTTCTATATCATAGCCTGACTCATAAAATTCACCTGCTAACTTTTTCACAACTTCTTTATCTGTGTCGTTCTCGTTTACAAAAAATTTATAAATTTTATTTGTGATGAACTCTGCCGTTTTTTTATTTTCAAGTATCATTTTTATTATGTCTTCACCTGAGAAATTCCCTGTCTTGCCCATGAAAAATTTCTCACCGTCATCATGCTGTTTCTCTCTGAATACAAACTCCCCTTCTTCATTAAATCCCCATCCGGTAAATGCCCTCGCAGAATTTTTTATATCCTCTTCCGTGTAATTTCCTCTTCCGAGCGTAAACAATTCCATAAGTTCGCGGGCAAAATTTTCATTAGGGCTTTTCTTTTTATTCTGCTGATTATTCAAGTACTGCAGCATAGCCGGATCCTTCGATACAGCCATTAATAAATCACCAAACTTTCCCAGCGCAAATTTTCTTAGTGTATTATTTTGATTCTGATTGAACATAGGCACAGGACTCTTGCACGCAAAGTGTCCATGCCAGAACAGAGTCATCTTCTCTCTCAGCTGCGCATTATCCGCTGCAAGTTTATTAATTCATTTCACATTCAGCTTTATAATATCCTGACGGAATTCCTTCTGTATTTTTTTCTTTTCTTCCTGCGTAAGTTTATCCCGAGCTTCCTTCTTCATTTTGTAACTACCTGCATATTCACCATATTCTATAGATAAATCAGTGTAATTTTTTGAAGAATAAAAAATGCTGTTTACAATTTCTTTAAGAGATTTATTCTCAATTTTATTTAATTCAGATATAGTTATTCCAAATCCTGCCCTGTGATATAAATGTTGTATTTTTCTTTGGTGCGTGGGGTTCATATATTCAAATTTATTATAAGACAGAGATTTTATCATTTGGTTTAATAGAAAAAAATTCTCTGTTTACTTTCAAAAGAATTTCACTAAATTTAGATATGCTAACAAGAAAAAATAATATTGTTTTTTTAACTTTTATTCTTTGCAGCACCCTCCTGCTTTTCATATTCTGCCAATATCAACCCTCATATAAAAAACCCGAACCTAAGAAAAAAAATCTTTACGGTGTAAAAGATAAAACCATTGAAGTCGACCTTGAAAAAGGTGATAAAAAATTTTGCATCACTTATGAAGGAACTGAGATGGATTTGGATTTGAAAGATAACTCAGGCAAAAGATGTGAGCTTGCAGTAAATGATTTGTTTATAACTTATCCCGGTGAAAAAATCACCGAGATAAAAAACTCAGGTAAATATTTTTTGGACGTAAAAGCCCGTGGTTTCTGGCAGGTAACTATAATCGATAATAATTAACAGTTCAGTTCACCCTCGATTGTAATCTTAGCATTGCTTATAACTTCAAGTGAATTATCATCTAAAATTTTTAATTTCAGATACCCACCTCGTTTTGATAATTGATATGCAGATAACTCTTTTTTACCGAGTATATCGCTCCAATATTTTACCAATACAGAGTGCGCCGAACCGGTCACAGGATCTTCGTTAATTCCTACTGCAGGAGCAAAGAACCGCGAATAAAAATCATAACCTTCATCCTTGGATGGAGCCGTAACACATACTCCTCTGAACTCAGAGGATGCAGCTTTTAATTTATTGAAATCAGGGCTTATACTTTGCAATGTTTCCTTATCTCTCACTCTCACGATCAAATCCTGATTATCTTTGCAATACTTTACATCCTCATATGAAGCAATCTGAAGCGCATCTAAAATTTTATCCGATGAGAAAGGAATATTTTCAAACACAGGAAATATCATTCGTAATTTTTCTCCATGCTTGGAAGCTGAAAGATTTAACCCGCTGTGAGTTGTAAACTCAACGCTCTCATAATTATTTTTTTCAAATAAAACTTTCGCAGAAGCAACAGTTGCATGCCCGCAGAAGGCGACTTCTACCAATTGAGAATAATATCTTATAAAAAATTTATTGTCACCTCTACTATCCTTTATCACAAATGCAGTTTCTGCAGCGTTTACTTCCATTGCGATATTCTGCATTAATTCTTCTGAAATTTTTTCATCCAATAAACAAACGCCTGCAGGATTTCCCTTAAACGCTTCATCAGTAAATGCATCAACTAAAAATATTTTTATCTTCATTTTATTTTTTCTTATTTGAATATACTTCCATTAATAGTTCTGAATCAAAAATGCTAGCGGGTGAAATTACCGTTTCTTCATAGGGAATATCGTTTCCGTATCTCTCATCCATAACACTTTTTACAGTCTTGCTGGTCAAATCAAACTCTTTCAGCTTTTGCAGTTTCCCGACTTCAATGTTTGCCGCTCTTTTATAAATTTTCCAAATCAGTTCGGAGCAATAAATTTTTTCATCTGACCATCCGAAGTAGATATCATACTTCTTTCCCTTCATCATTTCTGCCTCGCTTATCATATCCGATACAACATTCTCATTCAAAACTTTACTGCTGTTCTTCAGCCTCTTGATTACAAAATGTCCGTCTTGCCCTCTGGCTATCCATTTATTCAATGGAGTAATTTTCACAGGCTGTACTGCCTCATAAACAGTTATCTCATTTCCGATTTTAAAAATTATTCCGCAATGTGTGTATTCAGAGTTTGTTGCAAGTTTTATTGCCTCACATTGAGGAGAAATTGAAGACTGAAAAATCATATCACCATTTTGAATATCTTCCTTTGCCGTTAAAGCTTCAATTTCTTTTCCTGCTTGTTTTACTTTTGCTGCAGGATCATAAAATTTTCTTTTAGCATAATACCCTATGAAAATCACAACTACTAAAACCAATATTATTGTAATAATTTTACTAGGCTTCATTTTTTACCCGGCTGTATTCACTTCTTTAAAAAATTCTTCAAGTAATTTTAAGTCGAGATTACCGTTTGGTCTAAGACCGCTGCAGAGGTCAACTCCGAACGGCTGCACTTCTTCAATAGCCTGCCGCACATTGGAAGGATTCAATCCTCCTGCTAAAAACAACGGCACTTTAGATTGCTCTACAATCTTTCTGCTTAGCTTCCAATCATGCTTTCTCCCCGTTCCGCCAAGCTCTTTCACTGCTTTGCTAGGATTCCCGCTATCAAGCAACAACCCGTCAACCTGCTCTGAAATTCTCACAGCTTCATCTAAAGAGCGTTCATCTATCACATGTATTACTTGAACAATTTTTACTGCCGGAAGTTTTTCTTTCAGCTCTTTATAATTTTCTCCGGTCAATGCATCTACTATCTGAATCGTATTTGTATTAACTTTTTTATGATGTGCAACTATATCATCTACATTTGTTTCGCATGTTAAAAGAAACGTTGCAATAGGCGGCGGCGTGTATGCAGCAATGATTTTTATTTCTTCATCCGTTATCGGTCCGGGACCGCTGGGCATTCTGCCGACTAATCCAATCGCAGATGCTCCGTATTCTATAGCATTCTTTGCTTCTTCAATATTTTTTATACAGCATATTTTTGCTCTAGTCATATATTTTCCTCCTCTATAGTGTTCACTTTTTTCATGTACTCTCCAATAATTTTTTCGTTGCCGTCCTCGCTTTGCTCAAATGAGTTAATTATATTCTTTCTTTCCTTCTCAGTTTTATTCTGGCTGAGCTTTTTCTTTGCCTGCACATTATCTATTTCTATTTCAAACGCAACAATCCCGTTCAGCAATCCCATTTTGTATTTTTCATCAAGTCCGTCCCATTGAGATTTGTATGAGTCATCAAAAAAGTTGATTGATTTCTCCAGCACATTCAGTTTATCGGAATCACTTTCAAGAATCTTACCGTGTCCGTAACAATGGACTGAGATATAATTCCATGTTGGAACATTCTGCGTTTTCTCATAAAGCTTCGGAGAGATGTATGCATGCGGCTCACTGAAAATCACAAGAGTATTTTCATTTAACTCCTGCCACTGCTTGTTAGCCTTAGCGAAATGAGATACAAGAAAAATAGAACCTCCCCTATCTTCAATTAAAAATGGCAAATGTGTACCGGTAGGAAAATTATCTTTTACGGTAATAATAGTCCCGAAATTAAATCTTTTTATAAAATCTAAAATTTCTTTTTTATCCCTTACAAGATTATGCTTTGGTATGTACATGTATAGTTTTTGTAAGAATTAAATTAAATCATAAATAAAAAATATTATATGTATTTTCCTGTGATAACTCAAAATAAAAATATTTAGAGTTTAACCGCAAAGATGCAAAAAAAATCTACAAAGAACACAAAACATTATACAAGTTTAAAAGAATATTCTCTGCGATCTTTACATTAATTTTTTGCGCTCTTTGCGGTTAAACAACGTTCAGGATTTGAAATGAAAAAACTTCCCCCATTTTTCGGATGTAACATGTATGAGCTCGCAAGTGTAAAGGATACTGCCTCCGAGCTTATGCTTCGCGATGCTAAAGCATACGGGTTTGATACCGTTAGGTTCTGGTGCTTTTATCCTACTCAGGAAGAGAAGCTTCAGTTCCTTATTTCATCCGCAAAAAAATATTCGCTAAAGCTTATACCTGTGCTTGCCGACAGGTGGAATTACAAACAGAAGTTTGAAATCAATTCAGCCTGGTATAATGACGGATACAAACATGAGTATCTGCCTTATGTGTTAAACTTAACAGAACGTTTCAAGAATTGTGAAGAGATTTTAATATGGGAATTAATAAACGAGCCGGAGACAAAAAAATTCGAATACCTTTATAATTTTGTATCGTATGTAACTAAAAAAATTAAAGAAATTAACCCGAACCATTTCATTTCCATAGGAACAATCGGCAGCATCGGAGATAAATTCGGCAGTCACTTCTCAAGATTTAATTCATCTTTATTTGAAAAACTATATTCTATAAAAGGACTCGATATAGTTTCCATTCACGATTACAGCTACGATGCAACTTTACTTGACAGGATTGAAATACACTTTCATTTTAAAGGAAAGGCAGGCGCAGCTAAATTTTTTAATTCGCTTAATAAACCTATCGTATGGATAAGAGGACTTTGGGATTACTTTTGTCTGCAAAATTTCAACAGGATTATTTCAAATCCTGTAAGCGTAAGATGGCTGTGGAGGCAATACATAAAGAAAAATATTGAAACTGCCTATGCACTGAATAAACCAATTTACATAGGGGAAATCGGATACAAGAGTTATAACGGCAACTTCAGAAAAAATTTAATTAAGCATGACAGGATAAGATACTTTAATGAAGGAGTCCGCGGATATTTGCTTTGGTCATTTGAAGCGCAGGGAAAATCGAAAGACGGACACGGGTATGGTTTTGGAGACAAATAGATTTGGACATAAAAAAATCCCGAAGAGAACCTCAACGGGATTTTATCAGCAGAGAGAGAGGGATTCGAACCCCCGGATACCGAAGCATCAACGGTTTTCAAGACCGCCGCTTTCAACCACTCAGCCATCTCTCTCTAAACAATTTGTA
>JBHEKU010000080.1:0-19160 GCA_041859205.1 Ignavibacteria bacterium
TCATGGACATTGTTTCCGTACTTGCCGTTGAAAACTTTCTTCCAGTTTTCATAAACATCCAGCGCCTTATCATTTTTATTAAGCGTGAATCTGATTTCCTTCAGCTTGCCGCGGTTCAGTGAAAACCTAACCGAGTATGTATTGCCGTCGATTGAGTAAGACGGAATTCTGTAGCCGCTGCGGTTATTGTTATCGTCGTTATCGTTATCATCGTCGTTGTTATTATCGTCATTATCGGAGTAGGTATAAGATGTAATGCCTTTATCTTTGAATGTGCTCATAAGCTCATCGCCTGACATGCCGAACTTTGCTTTGGATATAATATCGTCCTGGCAGAAAGCTGCGCCGGATACAAAAAACAGAATTATTGCAGCTAAAAGAAATTTCATAGTAAGTTTAGTTTAATTTGATTTGGGAAATATTTTAGAAATACTGAAAGAAATAGTGAAAGAAATACTGAATGATGCGGTTACAGGATTTACCCGGAAATCGCCGTGGGATATGATGCATTCAATATAACAATTTAATAGAATAAATACGTTATCAAAAACACTAAAGCCCAGAACGCTATAAAATTTCCGAACCAAATTGAATACTTCATTAGTTTCGAGCGGGGTTTTATATCAATGTGAGCGGGAGCGGAGTCAGTGTAATTCAGCTTAGCTTTTTTTTGCATACGGTCTTTTATTATGGCGTTTGCAAGCCAAACAATAAAAAAAGCTGCTCCTCCTATAATTATAAATTCAGAGTCGTGAATTTTGAACCGCGCAATTAAAATCTGAAACATTTAGTAATAGACTATGGGTTAAAAAATAAAAATTAATTTTATAAAAGAATTTTTAATATATAAAAAAGGAGTGAATTCTTTTAGGTGAAAAGAGGAATAAGAAATTAAGTTATCTTAATCAATTTTCCTTAAAAACTAATATACCAAACAATACTGACTTACTATATTAAGGTATTCCTTTCTGAATTGCTAAAATTTCGCTATATTTATAGTTTTTTATTTAGAAAGCATATGAGCAAGACTACCCCTGACACTCTGCTTGAACCTATACATACCCTAAATGAACAGGCAGTTTCAATAGAACTATCCGATTTTAAAGCAGCAATAAAACTATATACAGAAGCATTTGTACAAATTACTTTGCTTAAAGAAGTAAAAGATACTGCCGAATACAAACGTCTTTATCTTGCACTAATCCGCAATTTAAGTATAGCCCATTTTCGTTCCTCCAATTACAAACAATCACTCCGTTATGCAGTATTATTACTCGAAGAAGCAAAATACTATCAATATAAAAATGCCGAGAGCGATGCATACATATTGCTTGGAAACAATTACTCCGATAAGAGTAAATTTCTTGAATCTCTGAGTTATTACGGTAAGGCACTAAAAATACTGCATGAAACAAATCACCGCGAAGGAGAGGCAAACTGCTATAATAATATTGCTAATATTTACTTATACCAGAAGAAATACAAAGAAGCACTTCCCTATTATAAAAAGGCATTAGAAATTTTTCTTGAATTGAAGAGATTTATAAATGCATGCGTGGCGATAAATAATATTGTGATTATAAAAATTGAACAGAATGACCTCGAATCAGCATTGGAGTATTTAAAGCAATCCGAAATTTATTCTAAACAGGAAAAAAATCTTTTCAGCCTTGCTCAGATCGATTTTTATCACGGTCAGATTTTATCGCTGAGGAAAAAATATGATGAAGCATTAGTACATTTTGAAAAAGCTTATAAAGAACAGACTAAGTTAGATGATAAGAGCGGTTTATTTGCAACTGCAGGAGGCATTGGTTTAAATTTATTGAATAAATACAAATCACTGAAAGAAAAAGATGAAACTCTTTTAGTAAATGCTGAAAAATATTATCTGATGTCAATGGAGTTATCAGAGAAGATAGATTCCAGATATGCAATACATCTGGTATGTAAATCATTGTGGGAATATTATGAGTTTATGGGTAACATACCAAAAGCATTTGAATACTATAAAAAACACACTGATATAGGAAAAGAAATTTTTGGCGACGAGTTAACTGAGCAGATTGACAGCCTTAAAACAGAACTGGAAGAAAAAGATGAACAGCACATTAAGGATTTGAATCAATTGAAGTATGTTGAACTTGCTGAAACAGTAAGGAGGATGGAGGAGCTTGATAAACAGAAGAATGAATTTTTTGGTATAGTTGTTCACGATATAAAAAACCCTGTCGGAAGCATAAAGATGATGGGAGAGTTGCTTTTACATGACGATTTGTTAAAGGAAGAAGAAAGGAAAGAATTTTTGGTGAACATTGTAAACTCTGCAGATAAAGCTCTGGAGCTTGTTTTACAACTTCTTGATTATAACGTTATTGAAAACGGTGAAATAAAACTAAAGCCTGCCGACCTCGACCTAAATGCAGTTGTTGAAAAAATAATAAAACTTTACAGTATTAACGCAAGCAGGAAATCGATTAAAATAAATTACAAGAACAGTCTTAAAAATAGTATTTTTAAAATGGATAAAAATGCTTTCGAACAGATTGTTGATAATCTTTTTTCAAACGCTATAAAGTTTTCACCTGAAGAAAAAAATATTTATATAAGCCTATCGAATGAAGTAACTGATGATAATAAATTTCTTAAGATAGAAATAAAAGATGAAGGACCGGGGTTCAGCAATGAAGACAGAAAAAAACTATTCAAACAATTTTCAAAACTAAGCGCAAGACCTACAGGCGGAGAGCATTCATCGGGGCTGGGACTTTCAATTGTAAAAAAATTAGTTGACTCGCTGAAAGGAACAATTGAATGCGAAAGCGAGAAAGGCAAAGGCGCAAAAATGGTTGTTAGGATTCCAATTTCCAATTAACAATTAGCAATTAACAATTAGTAATTAGTAATACGCCGCAGCGTATTAGCAGAATGTTATATTTTTCTGTTAACTGTTAACTGTTAATTGCTAATTGCTAATTGAATAATCTTACTTTAAAAGTATCATCTTTCTTACAGAATTGAACTGACCTGCGGAGATGCGATAAAAATATGCACCCGAAGGTAAAGCTCCTGCATTAACATTAACTGAATAATATCCTGCCGGTTTCTTTTCGCGTACCAGGCTCATAACTTCTTTCCCGCTTAAGTCATAAATTGCCAGACTTACAAAACTTTCAGACGGAAGATTAAAATTAATCAGTGTTGAAGGATTGAAAGGGTTAGGATAGTTCTGCACTAATGCAAATTTATCCGGTGTACCGATTGATACTTCAGAGCTTAAATTGAAATATTCATAGTTACCGTTATAGTCAATCTGCTTTAAACGGTAATGATAATTTCCGCTTTGCAAAGCTTTATCTGTAAATACGTAAGTATTAGCAATATTTGAAGTTCCGCTACCTTTAACGAAAGCAATTTTCTGCCACTGCGCGCCTGATTTTCTTTCGATATCAAAGCCGGAATTATTTTCCTCTGTTTCTGTCTGCCACTTAAGCTCAACATTGTTTGCACTTACTAAAGAAGTAAATGATGCCAGTTCAACCGGAACTAAAGTATTATCCATACGGAATTCAGAAATAACCGGAATATGATCTGAGGCATTATGAATTGCATTTGCAACAGCTACGGATACAGCAGTATTTGGCTGCTTGTTAATAGAATCGTTCAGATGATTACCGTCATTTCCATAAGCTTTATATTCACTTCTTATCCATGAAAACTTACCAGATACAGTATCTGTACAAGCGCGCGAAGGCATAACTAAATCGAAGCGGTCATCCATTCCACCGGTTGAGCCGCCGCCAAATGAGCGGACGCGCGGTGACTGAGTATAATAAGATGAATATATTGCTCTATTTTGCCAGCTTCCTGTCATACCATTTATCTGATCATAAAATTCACCGTCATCGCCAACATTATTCTGAAGTAACTTTGTGTAGGCAACTTCCGTTGCAGCATATAAATTAAAATCACCCATTACCATAAAGTACTTTCCTGATGGAAGTGTATTTGTATAAGCTCTTAATGAGTCAACTTCCCTTCCGCGCTGCGCTTCATTTGTGCTTCCAGTACTTGCCTTCAGGTGAAGGCTATAAAATCTTACAGTGTCCTGTATAAAAGGAAGGTACATCTTGAACTCATTAATATCCCTCAGCTCAGTACCGATTGCCCTGTTTGAAACAAAAGATGCCTTGGATTTTTTGAAGAAAAGTAAATTGCTCGAATCGAAGCTTGATAGAAAAGTTATTGTATCATAAACTCCCGGGGCAAAGACCTGAAATACCTGTCTGAATAAAACCTTATTTGCAGTTGTTCCGGTTATTTCCTGGCATACAAATATATCGGGGGAAACTGAGCTTATAACGGTGCGGTAATATTGAACGCGTGAAGTATCGGTTCCTGAAAAATTGAGGAGATTCCAGTTCATTACTTTTAGTGTATCGAATGCCGCAAAAGACTGCTGATGCGCAAAGACTATCAATAGTGCTACAAATATGTACTTTAGTTTTTTCATTACAAATTAGGGGTTAAATATTTGGTGAAATCGCTTAAATTTAACGATTTTCAACGAATTAATCAGTTACAAATTGTTTTTATAATAAATGGTTCGCAATTCCTGTTCCGAAAAGATGCATAATTAGAAACCGCTTTATTCATAGAAAAAGCAGTCAGCATTTCTGCAAACTGCTTTGAAAATACTACTTCCCAACGTCCTCGTTGGGAAGTTAAATTACTTTATCTACTTTCTACTTCAAAAGTATCATCTTCTTCATTGAAACAAAATTTCCTGCTCTTAAGCGATAGAAATATGTTCCCGATGGAAGAGCTGAAGCATCTACGTTTACAGAAAACCTGCCTTGTGATTTATTTCCGTTAACCAGATTCATTATCTCTTTGCCGTTCATATCAAAAACAACAAGCGATACAAATGCTGAAACAGGCAAATCAAAATTTATAGTTGTACTTGGGTTGAACGGATTCGGATAGTTTTGCGATAAGTTAAAACTGCTCGCTACACCGGATGTCTGATTTACAACTGAGCTGGTACCATTCATAAAATAAACACCAACAATCGGGCAGTGGTCAGAAGCATAATGAATACCATTCACAACTGCTACTGGCGCTGCTGTATTCGGCTGTTTGTTTATCGAATCGTTATAATGGTTACCGTCATTGCCGACTGTGAAATATCTTCCACGCGAATAAGTCATATAAATTTTATTTGCAGGAAGTGTCATAGCTTTTGAGTGAAGCAGAAGGTCGAACCTGTCATCCATTCCGCCCGTTGCTCCGCCGCCGAATGAACGCACGCGCGGTGACTGCGTATGATAAAATGCATACGAGGCATTAGCCCATGTTCCTGTCATGCCGACAATAGGGTCGTAAAGCTGTCCTTCGCCGATAGTAATTGCCTGAAGCTTCTGGTATGCAACTTCGTTGGCTGAGTAAATATTAAAGTCGCCTGTCATTATAAAATACTTGCCGAGAGGTAAACGGTTTGTGTAATATCTTAAAGTGTCTACTTCCCTGCCTCTTTGCAGTTCGTTTGCCGAGCCTGTGCTTGCCTTTAAGTGGCAGCTGAAAAATCTTACAGTATCCGATATATAAGGAATGTACATTTTGAATTCCGTTATGTAGCGGAGCTCAGTTCTTATTGGTGTGTTTGAAATAAATCTAGCTCTGGATTTTTTAAAGAATAAAAGATTTCCGGTATCAGGACCCATATCGAATGTGCATGTATCATATTGCCCGGGCGCAAATGATTCGAATACCTGATTGAATAAAACTTTATTAGCGGCTACTCCGCTTATTTCCTGACAGATAAAAATATCAGGATTGGAGTATGAAATTACATCTCTGTAATATTTTACCCGCGTTGTATCAGTACCTGCAAAGTTGAGGAGATTCCAGTTCATAACGCGGAGTGAATCAAGCGCCGCAAATGACTGAGATACAAAAATTAATAAAAAGAGAATTGTAAGGTTTAGTTTTTTCATTTTTTCAATTAAAGCTAAGCCGAAGTTTCATCGGTCAATAAATTAATAATGGACATGGAATATAGCTGATTCCACGCATAAAATCAGCGGGAAAAATTGTAGGAAAGGGTTATATGTTGAAGAGTTTGTGGGGAGGAAAGATATTCATTAATAACACCACAAGAATCTTCCCTCGTATTAATAAGAAGGTGGAATAATCTCGTGTGTATACTATATTAGCACATTCCCCCATCCCCATTTATTTTTAATTCCTATTTTGGCAAATTTCTATGTTTGATTTGGCCGGAATTTTTATTTACACACTTGCTCTCCGTTTGCAATTTTTCTCTTTAAAATTATTCTATATATTATATTAACAAACACTTCCCCTATGAAAAAGTTAATATTTTACTTCGGATTAATTGCAATTCTGTTTCAATCATCTGCTGTTTTTTCTCAGTGGACTCAGATTGGTCCCAACTATGGTTCATCCAATGACCCGACACCATTAATAAATAATTTTTTTGTTGTGGGCGATACACTATTCGGCTGCAATAATGTGTTCGGAGTACATTACTCTACAGATTTCGGTGGAGTCTGGTGTGAAACAGGAATGACTTCCGGAAATAATATGTTTATATCAAAATCAGGAAATGTAATATTAACGGGTACAAGCAGTATAAACCGTTCAACAAATAACGGAGAGACGTACTCACCCACCAGCGTTACTGCAACATTACTAAGTATGGATTTCAAAAAAAATATTGCAATTGCCGGAACAACAAATGGGATTTATCTCTCTACAAATTACGGAGCTAACTGGACTAATCCGATTGTATCCGGTTCATATCCCGGCGTATCAATTCTTGACAGCACAATTTTCATTGGCAATTCAGCGGGAGTTTCACGTTCAACAAATAAAGGCGCAACTTTTGAAGTGGTACTTCCTCTTCATGATATTACCAGGCTTCAGATAGTTGGCACAAGTGTAATGGCTATTTCTTCAGGCGGTATAGATATTTCATACAATCGCGGAAATGCATGGAACCCTTTATACACAGGTCAAAATGTAAAGGCATGTACAATTGTATACTCCGATTTATTTATGGCTATGGGAAATACTATTCAGAAATCTACTAACGGTGGTGAGAACTGGAGTGTTGTGTTTAATGCCGCTGCCCCTGTAAGCAACGTTATAAATCTAAATGGAAATTTGGTAGCATTATCAACTGCTGCAATTTGTCTTAGCAGAGATACCGGACAAACCTGGGTTCAGAATAAATTTCATTTCATGCAGGCATACTCTGTTTATAAAACAGGAAACTCCATTTTCAGTTCATCAAATAACTTTGGAATTTATAGTTCTACTAATTCAGGTAATTCATGGACTAACTTTACATTGACAAATGATTTCTGGGCTGTAAGAACTTTCGCAGAGAGAAGCGGATTTCTTTTCTGCGCACAAAATAACGGCGGCGTTTATTTATCAACTAATGACGGAGCATCTTTTTCCCTAATCTCTACACTAGTCAGAACAATCTATACTTTATATCCTGTCGGTCAGAATTTACTGGCGGGAACACAGGCAGGAGGAATTTATTACTCTCAAAATGACGGAACTACATGGTCACCTACAAATTTAAATAATCAAACAATTTATTGCATACACGGAAATACAAATAAACTTTTTGCAGGAGGTACAGGGCTTTATTTCTCAGCTAATGCCGGAGGAACCTGGTCACCGGTTGCAGGTATAACGCAGTCAATCGGAGGAATAACTTCCTATTCAAATTTTGTATTCGCCGGCGGAAGCACAGGAATCTATGCTTCATCTGATTACGGAGATACGTGGTCGCAAACATCTTTTCCATATCCTTATGTAAATGCTATGGCATCATACGGAAGCAACGTATTTACCGGAACAGAAAAGAACGGATTTTTTATGAGCAGTGATAACGGTGTAACCTGGACAAACATAAACAACAATCTTGGTCAGCGAATTTCAGTATCCAGAATGTTTATCAGCGGCAATGATTTATACGGGGCAACTTATACTTCATCAATTGTAAAGGCGCCTTTAAGCAGCTTCATTGGCATAAATCAATTATCAACTGAACTGCCTGATGATTTTTCATTAAAGCAGAATTATCCCAATCCTTTTAATCCTAGCACAAAAATAAATTTCAGTTTAAAATCTTCGGGATATGTATCATTAAAAATTTATGATATGAGAGGCACGGAAGTAGCCGAAATAGTAAATCAGAAGATGAACGCCGGAACATTTTCATTTACATTCAATGCTTCAAATTACAATCTTTCAAGCGGCGTATATTTTTATAAGCTGAAAGCAGTCAAATTTGAAAATGTAAAGAGAATGGTACTTATAAAATAATTTCAGTTATTCAATAATTACAATTTTGAAAAAATGGAAAGCTGCGGTTTTCCATTTTTCATTTAATTTTAATTCCTATTTTACCAATTTTGTATTTAAGTGATAAAAATAAAATGGTACACAGTTTGCACATCACTAAGAAAGAAAAATTCTCTATAAACACAAAAAGTAATTAATCGTGTTCTTTTTAAAGGTCTCCGGGCAATACCCCATAAAATTCAAATGAATTTTATAGCCGGGAGACTATACTAAAGAGTAAGTTGATTACTTAAAATTAAAATTTCCCCTACATGAAAAAACTAATTACTGCTCTGTTATTTTTTTCTTTTGCTTTTCCCTTAGCTGCTCAATGGGAGCGGCCCTATTACGATATTTTTGCTGTGTGTTTATTGCTTAAAGACGGCAATATTTATGCGGGCAAAAACGGAGTATCACGCTCAACAGATGGCGGACTTTCCTGGAATCTATTCAACAACGGAATGCCGAATACACCCTACCGATACCAGGTAAACCGTATGTATAATTTTAACGGGACTATTTATGCGGGACTGGACACCATGGGTGTTTATACCCTTCCTGACGGCGGCAATACATGGACACAGAGAAATACAGGCTTCCCTGCCAATATAGTTGTAAAAACTTTTGCCGGCTATGGAACAACTATTTTCTGCGGAACTGATAAAGGTGTTTTTAAATCTACCAATGCAGGTACGGTCTGGAATTTAACCGGAATGGCAGATACATTGGTTGTTGATTTAATTTTCCGCGATAATGTTTTATTCGCTTCAAATTATCCTGCAGGTGTAAAAGTCTCATCCAATATGGGACAGACATGGCAAACAGTCAACAATGGAATTACAGGAACAAAGTGGGCATTCACTTTTACAAACTCGCCGACCTATTTATTTGCAGGAACATCAGATGCTAAAATTTACAGAACATCTAATAACGGGTTAAACTGGGAGCAATGCTACTCACAAAGCCCTGCAAGTAATGCGATTTACTCATTAAAGTATTATGCTAACCGTGTAATTGCCGGAACTGCA
Organism: Ignavibacteria bacterium; assembly: GCA_041859205.1. GTDB lineage: Bacteria > Bacteroidota > Ignavibacteria > Tepidaquicellales > Tepidaquicellaceae > JAFDZO01. The sequence continues at coordinate 9,414 of JBHEKU010000080.1, forward strand.
CAGGGAATATTTTATTCATACAATCAGGGAAATAACTGGCTGCCTGTGAATGACGGCTTCCCTCCTAATACGGAAATACGTTCCGATGCAATTGTTTATTCAACTCTGAATGTATACGTTGCTCCGACAAACGGAGTTTACCGCAGACCGCTCTCGCAGTTAACAGCAATTTCTTCAACTCAAAGCGTTGTGAATAATTTTAAGCTTGGGCAGAATTATCCGAATCCGTTCAATCCAAACACAGTTATCAGTTACCGGTTGTCAGTTGCCGGATTGGTTACATTGAAAGTTCATGATATAATCGGAAATGAAGTTGCAACTTTAGTAAACGAAAATAAAAATGCCGGAAGTTATTCAGTAACTTTCGATGCAGGTAAATATAATCTTTCAAGCGGAATGTATTTTTATAAATTAAGCGCAGATGGTTTTGAAGAAACGAAAAGAATGGTTTTGATTAAATAGATTTGAGTATTGAGTATTAAGTAGTGAGATAGCCCGCAAACCTGAAAAATTTGCGGGTTTTTTGTTGCATAGATAGAATGCGATTTGGATTTTTCCCTATGAAAATTCTATTTACATTTATATAAAAATAACCCACCTGTTTATGAAAAAGTATACTTTACCTTTGGGTGTTTTTTTAATTTTGTGTTTCACTTCAATAAGTTTCTCCCAGTGGACACAGATAGGACCAAACTTCGGACCATCATTTGCCCCTACACCTGTTTTAAACTCATTATATGTAAAGAACGACACATTGTATGGATCAAACAGCGTATTTGGTCTTCATTACTCAACCGATAACGGAATAACCTGGTGCGAAACAGGTTTACTAGATGGTAATGTGAAAGCTGCTGCAAAAGTAGGAAACATAATTATTGCAGGCTCTAATAAAATATTCCGTTCAACAAGTAATGGAATTGAATTTTATGATACAGGAATTCAAGGAGGATTTTTAGATATTGAGGCGAGTGGAAACTTAGCAGTTGCAGGAAGTACTACCGGCGTATTTGTATCTTCAAACGCAGGTTACGACTGGTTCAGACCAATAAACTCAGGAACATATTCCTCAGTTGCAATAAGCGGCACAACTATGTTTGCCGGAACAACAAACGGAGTGTATGCTTCAACTAACTCGGGCTTAAGCTTTAGCCTCTCACTTACTCCGCGCGATGTCAGCTCTATTATTGTTTCGGGTTCTACAGCTTATGTATGCTCAAATGCGGGGATAGACTATTCCACTAATCAAGGCCAGACTTGGAACGCGCTAACATCAGCCTACAATTTTAAAACAATAACTAAAAAAGGCTCCGATATTTACGGAGCTGTTGGAAGCAACATATTAAAATCAACAAATAACGGAGTAAATTGGACTCAAGTTTACTTCGGTGGTTCAATTGTAAACGACCTTAACTCAGACAATGGTAATATTTATGCCCTGATAAATTCTGCTTTTTATAGAAGCTCAAACAACGGCAGCACATGGGTTGAATATAAGTATCATTTTATGCAGGCATACAGCATCTATAAAACTCCTACAGCTTTATTTTCATCAACAAATAATTTGGGAATATTTCGTTCAACAAATAACGGAGTCGATTGGTTTAACGTTACCCATTCATCAGGATTTTACAGTGTAAGAACAATTGCAGGAAAAAATTCTCTTCTGCTTGCAGGTACCAATGCTAATGGTGTATATACGTCCACAAACGACGGAGTAAATTGGTCAACAACTTCTTTTAATGATAGAGTTGTTTACACAATATACACCGGCGAAGTTCAAAATATACTTGCTGGAACTTATGCAGAAGGTGTTTGGGTTTCGCAAAATAACGGAGCAAACTGGTTTCAGTCTAATCTTAACAACAAAACAATTTATGCTATAGCGGGTAACGGTTCGAGAGTGTTTGCCGGAGGAGCAAGCTCAGGTGTATATGTTTCGGATAACAGCGGTGTTACATGGGTACAATCCTTTTTCAACGGTCAAACTGTTGGAGGTATTATTACTTTAGGCAATTATGTTTTTGCCGGAGGAGGAACTGCTTTATCATCTAGTTCCAATAATGGAACTACATGGAGTCAATCTACATTTCCTGCCTATATTATAAGCATGGCAGTCAGCGGCAATGTAATATTTGCATGCACTGAAAAAGATGGAATATTCATTAGTCAGGATTTAGGACAAACATGGAGAAATATTAATCATAACTTGGGACTAAGAAGTTCTGTTTCACGCCTGTTTGTAAACGGAAATGATTTATACGGTGCAACCTATACAAATTCAATTATAAAAGCGCCGATAAGTAATCTTGTAGGAACAAATACAATCTCAACAGAAGTTCCTGATAAATTTTCTTTAAGTCAGAACTATCCGAATCCGTTTAATCCAACGACTCTTATTAATTATAAATTGTCAGTTGGCGGATTTATTTCGTTAAAAGTATATGATATACTCGGTAATGAAGTTGCCGTTCTTGTTAACGAGAAGAAAAATGCAGGGAGTTATTCTATAACTTTCGATGCAGGAGAATATAATCTTTCAAGCGGAATGTATTTTTATAAACTACATGCAGGAGAATTTAACGAGACGAAGAGAATGGTGCTGGTGAAATAAGTATTGATTATTCTGTAGTGAGTATTGAGAAAACCCGTTAGTGTAAATGCTGACGGGTTTTTATTTTTACCTAAATTGTATTTCTACTTAAAAATAATTTTAACATTTTTGCTGTATGAAATTACAATCAAATCGGCTTACTTACATTCGATATATAAACTCTCACTTTGATGAATACAAACGTCAGGCGATGGACTATGAAGTGATGAAATATATTAACGGAAAAGCCTGCACTGAAGAAGAAGCAAAAGAAAAATGGCAAAAAGTTATGACTGCAAACTCAATGGATGATATACTTGGATATTATTCTGTAAGACGAACGGAGAATAATGAAGTTATCGGGCTTGCAAAACTTTTATATTATGGGGCTGAGAAAGGACTAACAGAAGGAAAAGAAGCCGGAACAGTTGAAGTAGGTTATGCTTTATTCTCAGAATTCTGGGGGAAAGGTTATGCATCTGAAATCACGGAATTTTTTACTGAGTTTGCAAAATCCTTTGTTGAAATAATAGAAGTCATAGCAATCATTAATCCGGAGAATGGAGCATCAAGAAGAGTTCTTGAAAAATGCGGGTACACTATGTACTCTACTGAATTATTTAACGGTACTTCCCCATCTGAATGGTATAAGCTAAAATTAAAATGATTAATTTTACATTAAGAAAAGCGGAAGAAAAAGATTTTGACATTACTCATACCATAAAGCTTGATGCAATGAAAGATTATATAACTCAGACATGGGGATGGGATGAAGAGCTTCAGAAAAAATTTCATAAGGAAGAATTTCACAGAGATAATATTTACATGGTTGAAGTTGAGGGAAGACCTGTAGGAACCGTAGGTATAAATGTAATTAATACTGAAATTGTAATAAACCGCATTTATTTTTTAAAAGAGTTCCAGTCTAAAGGAATAGGGACATCTATATTGAAAAATATCATTGAAGAATATAAAGATAAAGTTATAAGGCTTTCAGTATTAAAAGTTAACACAAAAGCAAAAAAGCTCTATGATAGATTAGGATTTGAAGTTTATAATGAAGCAAATGAACACTGGAAAATGAAACTGAAAAAATAAAAGCCCTGCAACTTTCATTGCAGAGCTTTTAATACATCTCTCAAATTACAAATTTTACTTGTCTTCTATTCTCAATTTGAATCCTTCTGCATTTCCGTTTACATCAGTGTAATACATCAATGAACCTCTCGAAGGATTTACAGTATATTCGCCCGGAATCTGCGCGCGCATTATATAAGAGTATTCGCTGTCTTTTCCGTACATATAAGTATTAAAGAATGTCACTCTGTTATCTCTTATATCTTTATCGGCATAAGACCATCTCCACCAGTAATAATCATATCCGACATAGTCCTTCTCGCCTTCTATCTGATATGCCCAGTCATCTTTAATAACTTCACATCCTGCTGGGATAGGGTCTTCAAGCATGAAGTATTGCATATTCTCATCTTTTGAATATACTTTCAGCTTTACTAATACTTCATCACCTGATTTCAGCAAACCGTCAAAGTATTTTTTTCTGTAAGTGATTTTCTCTTCGTTGTATGCAGAGTATTTTTCAAGTTTGAAGTACTCACGTTCGACTCTGAAACCGTTTTCTCTCGCATCCATATCGTTAGTGTAATAGAATGTATTAGACGAGAAATAAACTTTTCCGTTGCCGGATTTTTCTATTTTAATTTCGTTATTTCCCTGCTGTAATGCGTTGCCGTCAATTTTTACAAGCTCATCTTTCTTAAATACATCATCGCGTGTCATCTGCTTTGTGAAGTATTGTTTACCGTTCACAAAAACATTCACAGAGTAATCAGGATTTAATTCATTCGATGTTTTTAAATAATCAACCATTGCATAAATTATCCAGGCAGTCTCTTGAGTATTTCTCCAGCTTGTTCCCTGTCTTTGCATCATAAGCCATCTTATTATTTTATCCTTCAGCTCTGAGTTTCCTTTTATATTTACAAATGCTTTCAATGCCATTGCAGTTGTCTGCACTTTATCATCCTGCCAGTTGTAGTGCCATGTTTTTCCTTCCCAGTATGAAGCGCCTTCACCTGCAGATTTCACATTCTGCTCAAGGATTGCCAGTACACCTTCTGCTCTTGCTGTCTCACCGAAATTTTTCAATGCAAGCGCGCATAAGCTTCTTGCATAATCATTTACTTCAGAGTATGAAAGAACCTTTTCAATTTCCTTTACCATCTTATCTTTATCTTTGTTATCAACTAATGAAATAACATATAGCATATAAGCTTTTGTTGTTGCATCGGTTTCTCCGGCAACTTTACTCTTTATAAAGTTTACTCCTTTCTTAAATACATTTTCCTTTACTGTGTAATTAGCATCCTTTGCCATCTTATAGCCATATATTACATAAGCTGACATAAAATTATTTGACCCGTCATTTGTCCACCAGCCCCATCCACCATCGGAGTGCTGGAAGCCGTACAATCTGTTCACACCAGCTTCAACCATCTTCGGCAGATCTTTTTGCAATGATTCGCTTATTGGTGCATTCAAATCTTTAAACGCTCCTGCTACGACTACAGTAGGTAAGAAACGGCTCATTGTCTGCTCAACGCATCCGTAAGGATATCCTGCAAGCTCATCAAGCGCTGAAAGCATTGTAGAAGCTAGCGAAGGCGCAACAGTGAACTTCATTGTAACGCTTCGCATATCTGTTCCGCCCGGTATGTAGACCTGCTTAACTTCATTTTTGTATAAGTCATCAAAATCTGCAACTGTCGGCACCATCATCTGCAATCCTCTTGGCTGTAATGGCACGCTCATTTCAACTGCATCTGATTCTTCATTGGTCAATGCCTCTGCATAAAGCTTTGCAGCACCATAAGGATTATTTACTTTTATTGTCCAGTCAATCCTTTGCTCAGAGTTTGAACCAAGCTTTATTTCTCTTATGCTGTCTCCGACAAGCTCAGTATTGCCTGCTCTGAATTTCAGCTTAACATTTTTTTCTGTGCCGAGATAATTATGAATCATTGTTGAGATTGTAACTAAATCCCCTTCCTGTAAAAAGCGCGGAGTTTCCATTCTCACCAAAAGATTTTTTCTGGTGATAACTGTATTAGTTGCCTGCCCTACCTTTGTATCTTCTGTAATAACTCTTGAAGTTATTCTCCATGAAGTTAAATTATCAGGGTATACAACTATTACCGATGCATAGCCGTTTTCATCTGTCTTTGCAAATGGTGTCCAGTAAATTGCATCCTTGAAATCCGAACGCAGTTCAGGTGCAACCATCTCTTCATTCTTATCGGATTTTTCCTGCTCTTTCAATTTTTTAGGAGCTTCGGTTTTCGTTTCTCCATCTTTTGTGGTTGCTACTTTATCCACAACTATAGTGCTCTCATTAGTTCTTCCACTTTGAATGTTTATTTGTCCGCCTCTTTCATCCTGCACAACACCTGTAGTTTGTGATACTAAATTTGTTATTCCTCTTATTCCGGAGTTCTCAATCTCTTCCTTCGTAACAACTCTTCCTGTCTGTTTTTCCGAATTCAATATCATATAAATAGTTTGACCCATGCCGACTTTTAAATCTATTACATCTTCTTTATTTTTTTCATCCAGATAAATTCCTATTGTATATTCACCTTTCGGTATCTTAAATTCAAATACACCATTTTCATCTGATACAGCCGCCTGAAAGTCCTTGTCTATCACAATTGTTGCACCTGATACAGCTGTGCTGTCTGATGTTACTACAATTCCTTTTACTGTTGCCAGTTCGCTCTCAGCAGTAGACTTTACATTAAATCTTTCATAAATACTCATCAAACGTGATGTGCCGTATGAAGAATTATAAGATAAGAATGAAGTTGATACATAAGCAGATTTTTGCCCGTAGAAAAATTTCCTTATATCTTTAGTCTTATCTTCCTTGATTGCATAAATGCTTTCATCAACTATTCCCAGTGAGACATCTGCATTCTTAACAGCATTACCGAATTTATCTGTAACTTTTACTTTTACTTCGCCTGATTCCTTAGGCTTATAAACAAGCTTATCAGGGTCAATCTGCACAGTAAGAAATTTTTCTTCGGGTATAATAAGAATATTTTTTTCTTCAGTGTACAATGTTCCTGCAGATACATACGCCACACTTATTTTAAAATTAGTGCTGTACTTATCTGTAATCGGAATTTCAAATCTTTCGGTCTTTCCAACAAATCTTTTTGTCTGATAAGAAATTATATTATCATCTTCAGTTGTAACCAATACATTTACATCGGGTACAGTCGTGAATACAACTGCATTACAAATTTCTCCTACTTTATAATTATCTTTATCGGTCAAAATCTGTACTGCACCTGATTCGTTATTATACCAGGAATAATCTCCGTCAGAAACATAGAAGTAAGTTGTAGTAGTTATTATATTCGAGCGGTCATCGATGGATTTCACCTCAGCAATATAATATCCATTTTGAGCTTCTGAAGGTAATGTATATTCAACAATTCCTTTTCCGTCAGTCTTTGTTTCTCCTTTTACATTACCAATATAAAGTTTATGTGCATCCTTATAATCTCTGGTCCAGTCTTGTCTGTAAATAGTAATTTCAAAATTTGTTTTAATCGGCTTGCTTGCAAAATCTTCGGCGTTAACGGTAAAGTTCACTTTATCATTTTTCTTATACCAGTATTTATCTGTGTTTGCAGTTAGTGTAAATCCCCCGCGTGTTACAAACGCAGTTGTTGTTCCGTTAATTTGTCTGCGGGACTTATCCGTAACTTTTGCCTGAACAATGTATCTGTAATCGGTTTCTTGTTCTCCATACCAGTAGCGATAATAATTATCCTGATTATTTTTTTGTATAAAATCTTCTTTGATAGTATATTCAAAATCAAACTTACCTTCTTTTGTTAACTTGCCTGTTCCCGAGTAAATCATTTCCGAGCCGCTGTAATTTTCTTCCTGCTCTGCATAAAAATCTTCGTACCACCATGACCATTCAGAAAATCTCCACCATGGTTTATAATATCTTATTTTGAAAACATTGTATTCAACTTCTGCATCAGCTACCGGACTTCCGAAATAATAATCTGCCTGCACGCTTCCCTTCATTTCATCTTTACCATAGTACTGGGATTTATCCAGATTAACGGTTACTTTATATTCAGGTTTTTTGTATTGCTCAACTTCAAATGTTGCAGTGTAAATATGCTTCTCATCAAGCTGAGTTTGGATATAATAAGTTCCAAGCGCTCCTTCATCTTCAATTTTAAAACTTCCGTTATAACTTCCATCCTCGTTCGTCTTCATAAGCTGCTTGAAGACTTCGGCATTTTTTGAATCTTTTATAATTACAGTGATGTCTCTGTTAGGTACAACTTTAAAATTATTTTCAGAAGTCTGTCTTATTGTTCCTTTGAAATTTACCATAGAGCCGGTTCTGTAAACAGGCTGCTCTGTATATGTGTAAGTGTAATATTCATTACCTGCGTAACCGAAATACATATATGCATCTGAAATAATTATATCATCACCTGCATTACCGACTATCAAAGGAGTTAAGTCATCATTACCTTGCTTTACATCATTATTAATTGACTGATAAAAAACACCGTCAACAGTGCTTCCCTGCCCGATTTTTCTTCCGCCTAAATAAAAGCTTAAATTAGCATTTGAGATTGGTATGCCCGACTCTCTGTTCACTGTATATGCAAGCATTGAATTATTTCCTGCCTTTGAAATCACTCCTGCGCTTGAAATAATAAATCCACAATAAGCAACTTTATTACCGGCTTTCACACGTAAAACGTAAGCACCTTTATCATAGACATTTATCTTTACATACTCATTAATATATCTGTAGCCGTAATCACTTTTGGAAGAAAGATTTTTATTGAAGCTTGCAAACTCACTGCAGTAAGAAAGCAGATTTATGCTGTCTCTGCTTAATACATCAACACCATACCGCGATGCCTGCTTTGAATAAAAAGCGCCGATATCTGTTATCTTATAAATAGTGAATTCGAAGTTAACTTTTCTCGCTGACTTTTCGTTATAATCATAAGAGTACACATAAGCCTGAATATCCTGCCCGGGTGTATAGTACATATTTGTACTTATCTGAAAGTTAATTTCTTTTTCGTCCTGTGCGTATAGGACGTTTCCGAGGAATGATAAGGCAAGGGCCAGAAATACGTAGAGAGATTTCATGATTCGTGGGGTAAAGATTTATAAAAATTGTTTATTATAATTGCTAGAACTTATGAAAACTTTTTAATATGAATTTAAGCCTTCTGATTTTTATATTCCATAAGTCAGTAAAAGTTCCACAAAGTGTCTATTTTTTTATACAAAGCTAAAACAAACTGTAAATAATGTTATCAGATTTAATACAATCGCCGTTTCTTGGGTTTTCAGAAGAGTCAGTAAAATTTTTAAAATCTCTTCAAAATAAAAAAAACAATAAAAAAGAATGGTTTGAAAAACACAGGGAAGAATATGAGCAATACCTGAAAGAGCCGATGAAGAATTTAATTGATACTCTTGCGCCTGAACTTGCCAAGATAGATAAAGATATCGTAATTAATTACAAATCGATATTCAGAATAAACCGCGACCTTAGGTTTTCAAAAGATAAGACTCCGTACAAAACTCATTATGCTGCCGCTTTCTGTTTCGAGAGAATTAAAAAAGCAGAGCTGCCCCATGTATATTTTCATCTGGAACCCGCCGAACTTATCATTGCCGCAGGGCAATACAGCATGGATCCTGTTAGTCTGAAAAAAATAAGGTATAAAACTTATTCTGAGTTCGATGAATACTTATCTATAATAGAAGATAAAAATTTTAAAAAATTATACGGGGAAGTTGCCGGAGTTAAACAGGCAAGACCTTCAAAAGACTATGCAGAAGTTACTGATAAAAAACTTGAAGAGATTTTAAAGATGAAGCAGTTTTATGTTTTTAAATCATACAAGCCTGAACTTGCATTTGAAACATCTTTTGTTGATTTGATTTTGCAGCACGCAAAAGTCAGTCATGATTTCGTGAAGTTTTTATGGGAAGCAATGAAATAGTTTGAATCACTGATTCCACTGATTTTTACTGATTGAACGGAATAGTGAATACTAATTCAAATATCCAAG